>CAZMXF010000255.1:0-4241 GCA_964570015.1 uncultured Oscillospiraceae bacterium
ATGCACGTTGTGGCAGAAGGGGGTGGGGGAAAACGGAGACCGTTTTGCCGAAGAAAGGCAGTCAAAGCCGGAAGTGCACACAGAGACAACATGCAGGAATCCTAAGATAGAGCGACAGACTCGGTTGCCTGATTAGAGAAATCAGGTTACCGGGTCTGCTGCTTCTGTTGCGTGAGAGATCACAGTCTAATTATTTTCTTGTCGTGTCCAATTTTGTTGACAAGTACAATTGGAGAAATAATATCCCCCCCGGGGGCTTGTAGACTTTTCAGAAAAGCTCTATAATTAAGTAACTACCAAAGAGGAGGGAAACTGATCATGCATATGGCAGATGCTTTAATTGCTCCTGTTGTAGCCGCGACAATGTATGTGGCATCCGGCACAGTGGCCGGAGTTTCCGTTCATAAGCTGAAAAAAGACGAAGAGCCACAAAAGCTGCCTGTTATGGCGGTAACAGCCGCGCTGGTTTTCGCGGGTCAGATGATCAACTATACGATTCCCGGCACCGGTTCCTCCGGACATATGTGCGGCGGCATGCTTCTCTCCGCACTGCTCGGGCCTCAGGCCGGTTTCCTTTCGATGATTGTGATCCTCGCAATACAGTGTCTTTTCTTTGCCGACGGCGGTCTGATGGCCTTGGGCGCCAACATATGGAATATGGCGTTTTACGGCTGCTTTGTCGGATATTATCTGATATGGCGCCCGATCATGCAAAGTCAATGGTTCGGTGAAGGCAAATCTGCGCAGCGCACCAGGATCGTTGCCGCATCGATCATCGGGTGTGTTGTAACACTGCAGCTTGGTGCGTTCTCTGTTGTTCTGGAAACAAGTTTATCCGGGATTACGGAACTGCCGTTCGGTGCCTTTGTCGCGCTGATGCAGCCCATTCATCTGGCCATCGGTCTCGTGGAAGGACTGATCACCTCTGCCGTGCTGCTATTTGTATATGAATCCCGGCCTGAACTGCTGCAGTGCATTGCGACTGTTGAAGGAGAGAGTTCTAAACGCTCTCTGAAGGCTGTGATCGCAATTCTTGCTGTTGTGGCTCTCGTCGTGGGCGGTGGACTGAGTCTTCTTGCCAGTTCAAACCCTGATGGACTGGAGTGGGCGCTGTTCGGCAATGTCGAGGAAGGCTATGCCGAGAACATGGGCCTAGATGAAGAAGACTTCGGCCTGTCCAGCAAGGCTGCAGATACCGCCGGTGCGATTCAGGAGAAGACCTCGTTCCTTCCGGACTATGCCTTTGCCGATAATGACACAGCTGTTGGAACCACAGTTTCGGGTATTGTCGGCTCGGCCATGGTTGCAGGTGTTGCCGTTTTGATTTGTCTTGCGGGAGGATTCTTTCGCAAAAAGAAGATAACTTGATGGATGCAGGTAGATGGGATAAGGGGCATCACGAGATGCCCCTTATTCGTTTGACTGAAAAGAGAGTATACCAATGAACAAGATGCAAAGAGCAATACGTGAGCTTTCTGAAATGGATGAGCTTGCAGCCGGCTCTTCGCCGATCCATGCGCTTCATCCTGCGGCCAAGCTGATCACAACAGTAATCTATATCCTGGTCACGCTTTCCTTCGACAAGTATGATCTGGGAGGTTTGGTACCGATGGTCCTTTGGCCGGTTCTGCTTTTCCAAGTCAGCGGGGTTGAGGTGAAAGCATGCTTTTTCAAGCTGCGCATTGTTCTGCCACTGGTCATGGCTGTCGGTCTGTTTAATCCGTTCTTTGACAAAACCATCTTGCTGCAGCTTGGCGGTCTGCCTGTTTCCGGCGGCGTCATCTCCATGCTGACGCTGATGCTTAAGGGCGTTTTCTGCCTGATGGCATCTTTCCTGATGATGGCAACCACAACCATAGACAGCCTCTGTGCTGCCCTGCGAAAGTTCCGTTTCCCGAAGCTGATCGTCACGCTCCTCCTGCTGACTTACCGATATGTGGGGGTGATGACAGAGGAACTTGCTGTCATGACGGACGCCTACCATCTACGTGCACCGAGGCAGAAGGGCATCCACTTCTCGGCATGGGGGACTTTCCTTGGACAACTGCTGCTGCGCAGCATGGACCGGGCGCAGGAGCTGTATTCCAGCATGATGCTGCGCGGTTACCGCCAGGAGTTTTATTATGCGGATTATCGGGCGTTTCGACTTGGGGATGCTTTGTATGTACTTGTATGCAGTACGGCTTTTTTCCTTCTGCGAACGGTCAGGATTGCGGAACTGCTGGGCAGCGCGATCGTGAGGTGAAAGAGATGATTGAATTTCAACATGTAAGCTTTGCATATGAAAAAGACCGTCCCGTTCTTCAGGACCTGTCCTTCCGCATCGAAAAGGGCGAAGCCGTCGGCCTGATCGGAGCCAACGGAGCGGGCAAATCCACCGTGATGAAGCTTCTGCTCGGTCTTGCGGAAGGAGAAGGAAAAATCCTGGTGGATGGAGCGGAGGTTCGCCAGGACAGCCTGCCGGTAGTCAGAAGGAAGCTCGGCTTTGTTCTGCAGAACTCTGATAACCAGATGTTCATGCCTACTGTCTATGAGGATATGATGTTCGCACCGCTGAATTACAAGCTAAGTCGTGAAGAAGCCGATGCACGTGTAGATGCCGTGCTTGAAAGGCTGCATCTGGAGGATCTCAAACACCGCTATAATCACAAGATTTCCGGTGGTGAAAAGCGCATGGCGGCTATCGCTACCGTTCTTGCCATGGAGCCGGAAGCAATTCTGATGGATGAGCCGACTTCTGCACTCGACCCATACAATCGCCGTATCGTAATCAACACCATCCGGGAACTGGAACAGACCACACTGATCACCTCGCACGATCTTGATATGATTCTCGACACCTGCGACCGCGTGATTTTGCTGTCGGAAGGCTGCATCGCGGCAGATGGCCCTGTCCGGGATATTCTTTACGATAGGATACTGCTTGAAAGGAACCGAATGGAGCTGCCGCTTTCTCTCATGGGCAGAAGATGAGCAGAACAAACCTCGTGGGCGTGATCTTCTCATCTTCATTGTGCTGTTTTAAGACGGCAAAAGAAATCAGCATAAAGCGAGGGCTCAGAAGGTAGATTGGGCCTTTGATATGATCCTCGGCGGACATTGGGGGAACTTTATTGCGCGCTTCATCCTCTGGTTCTTTGTTGTGGCGGTCTGGCCGCTTGTCATTCGCAAGGAGGCCAACCGTTGAGACGGCGCCCGGACTCATGCATGCTGTTGCAGATCTATCCGAAAAGGGGGATAAAATTGGTTTACATAATACATCAGCAGACTCGGTTGCCTGATGAGATCAGGTTACCGGGTCTGCCGCTTATTTATTGTTTCGTAAATTAGATTGTGTGAGGCTTCACCAGATCACTTAAGCGGATTACTCTATAATTCTTTCCATGATTGCGATGACAGCATCACAGGTCTCTTCAAAATCGATCTCAACAGCGTAATCGAAGTCTTTTCTATAGTTGTTCCACTGATAATTCATCACGGAGCTGTTTCTGACAACCTGCATTATCTCACGATAATGTTTGACCACCTCTCCCGAGCCACGCTTTTCTGTTGTCGCTCGAAACGCATCTCGTAATGTGTCCAGATCAATGTTCCCGGACTGGAGTTTGGTCAGAATGAAGATATCGTAATAATCCCTCGGCCTTGTGTTCTGATCTCCTCTGGAAATAACCGTCTCCAGCTTTTCTGCCAAAATTGTCGGGAGATTATAAGCAAGAACACAAATGCTTCGGTCTTCAAGCATCAGTTTGTATTCGTACTCGATTTCTCTTGGTGTAATCTTATCACCGGTCGTAATGTCAAGTTTCAGCGGAACCGCCATCTTCTCGTAGTTGGCAGTCAGATGAACGCGATATCCTGTATACTCATCACCCTCACGAATCTCTGCAATAGTCCTGAACTCATATGAAATATTGTCATCAACAGGAACGGCGAGTATTTCCTCGGTCATTTTTTGAATGGTTTCATTATTGACCGGATAGCCTTTGATGGTTGCATCCATATCCATGGTTGCTCTTGAATTCAGGCCGACCATTGATGCGATCAGGAAGCCCCCTTTGAGGATAAAGTTGCTTCGATACTGCGAGAGTGCCACTCTCTCTAAAAAGCGCTCCAGCATGTAATTTTGCAAAACAAGCTGTGCGGATATTCTCTTCTCTTTTGCGATATTCTTGACGATTGCCTTAAGCTGCATCGCATTCTTCATAGCAGCACCTCCAAATAAGAACGAAGTCTCTCCTCCA
>CAZMXF010000256.1:0-4227 GCA_964570015.1 uncultured Oscillospiraceae bacterium
TCTGCAGAAATAATCGCACGGACAACCGGAACGAAGTTTGCTTCGTCGTCTGTCGCCTCATAAAGATGCTGGGCATAGAGCTCGAAGGCAGAGCGAAGTGCGGCAATTTTGCTGAGGTCCGTCAGCGCAAGCGTAGCGGAATTCCCGGCTTCGTTGTCGACACACATCTGATAGAAGCCGTCACAGATCGCTTTTCCGAGCGTGACAGCATCCGCAGAAGGATCTGCAGCGAGGCAGCTTCCGATTGCCGCATAATCCCAGCCGGAACCGGGCTCAAGCTCCTGAGAACCGATCATGTATTTTGCATAGGGAGCGAGCATGGCTGCGGTCTCAACCGTGCCCATCAGGCAGGCATCAAAGCCGATGAAGTCAAATCCGCCCGGCAAAGCGCTCTGAACACTGCTGAGTGCGCTGTCGATATCCCGCAGGGAGAGACTGTCCAGGTCGGCCAGTTCATCAAAGCAGACACCGTTGATGCTGCCGCTGCCGTGATTCCATAAAACCAGACCGTTATGGGCAGAAGGATACGCCGCAAGACCCCAGCGGAGAAAACCGGCCAGCGTTTCGGAGTCACCCATGCTGGCGAGAGGCTGCCTGTCGACAATCGTGCTGACGCCTCCGGCGATCTCAAAACGATCCAGCTCATCGGCCGAAGCACCGTTATGCCATTCAGCCGCGCCGCCGGTCTGCACAACAAAGCGAACGTTGGATGCGGCGGATGCATCGATCATCTCCTGCATATTATCGGTTGCGAAAGAGCTTTCACTTTCCAGATCCGCACCGCAGAGGTACACAAAAACGGTCCAGTTGTCATCCGCGCAGGCGGACCCGCACAGGGTCACGCACAGCATGATTGTGATGAGAATTGCAATGGTTCTTTTCATTCAAAAAAATCTCCTTTTATTTCAGCTGTGATAGTTCACCGTCATAAAACCGGGAAAGACGGGAACCCGGTTCGGATTCTCGTCTTTCCCGTGCATGCAGTTTTGAGTATTTGTATATCAGTAGTCAATGCCGCCGCTGTAGCTGTCGGTCAGGGCATCGTATGCTTCCCAGAAGCCATCCCCATGATACTCCGTGTAAGAGCCGTCCGGGCGAGTCTGGAGATAATAGCCGTCATCGGCGAAGATGTCGATGCTGCCGTCATTGGACACGTACATGTATGTGCCGTCGAGGTTGTCCGTGAAGGTCGAGCCGTCGGAGTAGAAAGTGGAATAGCTTCCGTCGGGATAGTACACGTCGTACTCCAGATTTCCGTTCGCATCATAGGTGTAGCCGCCGTCGGTGGCACCGTAGGGAATGTAGTAGGTAGTAGTGGTGGTAGTACGCGGAGCAGTGTAGGTAGGAGCAGAATAGGTCGGAGCACTGTAAGTGGGGGCGACATATGCAGAGACATACAGGAAGGCCATCTTCGTATCGGTAGGCCCGTTGGTGTTATAGAAGGTGCAGATGACACCAAAGCCGTTCATATCAGTTCCGAGGTTGCGGATGGTGAGATTTGTGGTGCGCTCTCCGTCAACGCTGGCATAGGGGAAGCGATTTCTGAATTCCTGGACCGTGTAAAAGGTGCCGGCCGGATCCATGAGCTTCCATTCGAGGCTGTTGTAATTAGCCGCTCCGGAGACGAACCAGGCTGTGCCGCCGGCACTGCGGGCTTCATCGGTCGGATTCTTTGTAATGGGGACACCGGAATCTGCAAAAGCAGTGGCACCGAGTGCGAGGGCCAGAACAAGAACAAGGATAACAGAGACGATTTTTTTCATTTTGGTTTATCTCCTTTCACGAGATTGTAATTTCATGTTTTTGCCCTCTCTCTCGAGGACAAGCGCAATATAACACACGATGTATCACAGAAGCATCACAGTCAGTTTTTCTCAAAAAGTATATAAGTATATAAAAAACAAAGAACAGGGCAGCGGAGTGATCCGCTGCCCTGCTGCATCAGGTTGGCTTTTTCGTTCCCGGCTTTTTCTGCCCGGAGCGCAAAAGGCAGGATTATTTCAGATACTGCTTGTCGTAGTTGGCCTGGATGGCCTTGACCATGATGACAAGAACGTCGTTCACCGGGGTCGGGATGCCGAACTGCTTGCCGTACTCGGAGAGCTTGCCGTTGAGGACTTCGATCTCGGTCTGGCGGTGATTGATGAGCATATCCTGCGCCATGGAGGGATAATAGTCGCCCATGTTGTCGATGAAGTTCTTCAGGTGGGTGTTTTCAAACTCGACCGCATCAAAGGGAACGCCCTTGGCCGTGGCGATGGCGCAGGCTTCCCGCACGACACCGCGGAACAGCTCCATACCGTAGGGGTCTTCCGCAACTTCATAGATCTTCAGACGAAGCAGTGCGCAGACGGTGTTGACGGTGCAGTTGATGATGACTTTCTTCCAGATGTTGGGACGGTCGTCTTCGTTGAACTCCGCACGGCAGCCGCCTTTGGTAAAGACTTCGGCCAGATGCTTGCCGGCCTTGTCGGTGACGGGGCCGTTCTCCAGGGCGCCGAAGTGGACCAGCGTGCCCTGAACCTCGGTGGAGACGCAGCAGCCGGGCTCACGAAGCTGGGTGCCCAGCGCGCCGGAACCGCAGAGGATGCGGTTGGCCGGGAAGTGCCGGAGCAGGATATCGTCGTTGCCGAGGCCGTTAATGAGGGAGACAAGAACGGTGTCCGGACCGATGCAGGGCATGGCGCTCTGGACGGCGCTCTCCAGCTGGGTGGCCTTGGTGACGAAGATCACGATGTCCATGATGCCGATGTCGTCGGCGGTATAGGCGGTCTTGAACCCGTCCAGATGGTAATGGGTGTCGGGGTAAACGATGAACTCCAGGCCGTCTTTCGCGACCTTGTCCATGTGAGCCTGATAACGGTCCACCAACGTGATGTCCGCGCCACCCTTGCGCAGGTATCCGGCGAAGCAGCTTCCGGCCGCACCGCAGCCGATCATGGCGATTTTCATTTTCAAAATTCCTCCATTGTATTTGGTTCTGTGACACCCTGCCTGCGGCAGGGTGTCGCGATCATTCTGTTCTGCTTCTCCCCACTCCTGGTGGGGAGCCTTGAATTTTTACTATTTTTCCCCGCTTCTGACGGGAAAAGTAATCTCAGTTCCTGTTTCAGCGGTCGAACGCGCCTTCGGCATAGGACGTGGTGACAGCGCCGCTGGCAGCCGAGGAGACCGTCTTGCAGTACTTCACGAGGTAGCCGGACTTCACCTTCAGCGGCGGCTGCTTCCAGGCGGCGATGCGCTTCTGGATGGTCTCGTCGTCCACGTTCAGGGTGATGCTGCGGTTCGGAATGTCGACGGTGATGGTGTCGCCCTCTTCGATGACGGCAAACACGCCGCCTTCCATGGCCTCGGGAGAGACGTGGCCGATGGCCGCGCCGCGGGTGGCACCGGAGAAGCGTCCGTCAGTCAGCAGAGAGACGGTTTCACCGAGGCCGCGCCCGACGATGGCTGCGGTGGGGGAGAGCATCTCGCGCATGCCGGGGCCGCCCTTCGGGCCTTCGCACTTGATGACGACCATGTCGCCGGGGACGATGTCGCCGCGGAGAATGGCCTGGGTCGCATCTTCCATATAATAGAATACGCGGGCGCGTCCGGTATGCTTCATCATCTGCTCGCAGACCGCAGCGGCTTTCACGACGCAGCCCTGAGGCGCGAGGTTGCCGAACAGAACGGCAAGGCCGCCCTGCGGGGAGTAGGGATTGTCGATGGTATGAATGACGGTGGTGTCCTTGATCCGGTGGCCGGGGAGCAGTTCTCCGACGGTCTTGCCGGCGACGGTGAGGCAGTCGGTGTGAAGGAGACCGGCTTTGTTCAGCTCGCTCATGACGGCGTAGATGCCGCCGGCACGGTACAGGTCATCCATATGATGGTGCCCGTTCGGGCTGATGTGGCAGAGGTTCGGGGTGGTCTTGCTGATCTCGTCGAACTTCTTCAGCGGCAGGGGAAGCCCCAGCTCATTGGCGATGGCAGGCAGATGCAGCGTGGTGTTGGTGGAACCGGCAATGGCCATGTCCACACGGATGGCGTTCTCGAAAGCCTGTTCGGTCAGAATGTCCTTCGGGCAGATATGATTCTGCACCAGGTCGACCACGCGCATGCCGGCACGCTTGGCCAGAGCCAGGCGCTCGCCGTAGTAGGAGGGGATGGTGCCGTTGCCGGGAAGGGCAAGGCCGAGCGCCTCGGCGAGGCAGTTCATGGAGTTGGCGGTGAACATG
Organism: uncultured Oscillospiraceae bacterium; assembly: GCA_964570015.1. Classification (GTDB taxonomy): domain Bacteria; phylum Bacillota; class Clostridia; order Oscillospirales; family Oscillospiraceae; genus Limivicinus. Next base: position 4,218 of record CAZMXF010000256.1, read on the forward strand.
CCGGAGCAGG
>CAZMXF010000257.1:0-4221 GCA_964570015.1 uncultured Oscillospiraceae bacterium
TCGACCAGAACCCGCTGCATTGTGCCCACGTAGGCCTGATGCTTCTCTGCCGAGATGCGGTTTGCCAGTTCCGTCAGGGCGTCGACGTGCACCTGCTTCTGCTCCCGGGTGACGGGATCGGGCATGGAAGCGGCCGGTGTGCCGACGCGCGTGGAGTAGCTACATGTGACCATCGCATCGTAGCGGACTTCTTCACAAAGGGAGAGTGTCTCGGCAAAATCATCGTCCGTCTCCCCCGGGAACCCGACGATGATATCCGTCGTGATGACGAGATCCGGCATCAGTGCGCGGGCGGCCGCAATTTCTTCGAGATATTTTTCCCGGGTGTAGCTGCGGTTCATGGCCTTGAGAATGCGGTTGGAGCCGGACTGGACGGGCAGATGGATGTGGTGAGCGCACTTCCTGCACTCGGCCATGGTTCGAAAGAGCTTTTCGGTGGCATCTTTCGGATGGCTGGTCATGAAGCGGATCAGAAAATCACCGGGAATGTCATTGATCATGCGGATCAGATCGGCAAAGTCCACGTCCAGCCCGAGATCTTTCCCGTAGGAATTGACGTTCTGTCCGAGAAGCGTGATGTCCTTATAGCCGGCCGCGACCAGTTCCTTCGCTTCGCGGACGACCTCTTCCGGCAGCCGGGAGCGTTCACGCCCGCGTACGTAGGGGACGACACAGTAGGTGCAGAAGTTGTTGCAGCCGTACATGATGGAAAGCCAGGCTTTGACGGAGCCGTCACGTTGGCGCGGGATGCCCTCGGCTACGACACCGAGATTCTCCTCGGTGGCATAGACGCGCTTGTGCCGGTCCATCACCCGCTTCAGCAGTTCGGGAAAACGCCAGAGCTCATGCGGACCGAAGACCAGGTCCACGATGGGATAAGAGCGCTTGATGCGTTCGGTCATGTGCTCCTGCTGCACCATGCAGCCGCAGACGGCGATGATCTGGTTCGGGCGGGCTTTCTTGGTGTGGTTCAGCGCGCCGACGTTGCCGAGCACGCGCATCTCGGCATGCTCGCGCACGGCGCAGGTATTGACCACGATGACATCCGCCTGAAACTCATCCTGCGTCATGCCGTACCCCATCTCCGTAAGATAGCCGCGAAGCTTTTCACTGTCGGCCTCGTTCTGCTGGCAGCCGTAGGTGTCCACCATGGCGAGGGGCCGGACTCCGTCCGCGGTCACCCGATCGAAAATCTGGTGGCAGATGGAAATCTGGCGGGAAATTTCTTCCTGGGGAATTGTTGTTCTTTCGTATTTCAAGGGCGCTACTCCGTTCCTGTGTTCTGAATCCGGGGAGCCGCTGGCGCGGCTCTGACCTGGTGAATTTCAAAGATTCTCTATTTTATCCCGAAAGAGAGAAAATAGCAAGCAGGAATCCGGGCTTTTCCCATAAACAGAAACAGGGGCGTTTCCGTATGATCGTAGAGGGGAAAAGGACGAGGAAAACCGGAGGAGAAAAAACCATAGACCTTTTCGGGAAAATGAGTTATAATATTTTAATTCTGAAACAGTTTGATTCAGAAGCAGATTTGTGAAGGAGAGAATCCCATGCCGCAGATTAACCTGTTGTCTCCGCATGTCGCCGACCTGATCGCAGCCGGCGAGGTGGTCGAGCGCCCTGCATCGGTTATCAAAGAACTGATGGAGAATTCCTTTGACGCCGGAGCGAAGCATGTGACGGTGGAGATCAGCGACGGCGGCGCGACCATGATCCGCATTACCGACAACGGCTGCGGCATGGCTCCGGAGGACGCGGGGATCGCCTTCCTGCGGCACGCAACCTCCAAACTGCACGACGAACACGGCCTGGAAGCCATCGAGACGATGGGCTTTCGCGGGGAGGCACTGGCGGCGATCTCCGCCGTGTCGCATATCGAGTTGTATACCCGCAGACCGGAGGATGCGGAGGGAACATATATGACCCTGACAGCCGGCGACATTAACGAGATGGAACCCACCGGCTGCCCGGCCGGCACCAGCATCTGCATCCGGGATCTGTTCTACAACACCCCCGCACGGCTGAAATTCCTGAAATCCGACCGGAGCGAAGCTTCGGCCTGTGTCCAGGCGGGTCTGCGCTGCGCGCTGGGGAGACCGGAGATCTCGGTACGCTTCCTGCGGGACGGAAAGGAAGAATTCTTCACTCCCGGCGACGGAGATCTGAACTCCGTATGCTACGCGCTGCTGGGCCGGGAGATCAGCTCCACGCTGCTGCCGGTCAGCAGCTCGGACGAGGGCTTGGGCCTGAAGGGATTCATTTCCTCACCGGCAGCAGGCAGAGGGAACCGTGGCGCCCAGTTTTTCTTTGTCAACGGACGCTTTATCCGCTCGAGTCTGCTGCAGGCGGCGCTGGAACAGGCCTACAGAAACACACTGCTGACGGGCCGCTATCCGGCCTGTGTGGTTTACCTGGAGATCCGTCCCGGGGCCGTGGATGTCAACGTGCACCCGGCGAAAACGGAAGTGAAGTTCTCAGAGGAACGGCGGGTTTTCAACCTGCTCTATCAGGCGGCACTGGAGACGTTGCACGGAGAAGACCGTGTGGCGCCGGAGAAGGCGCAGGCGGTGCCTGCGGCAGAAGTAACCAACGGGCTGCCGGAGAATAAGACCGTGAAACCGGAGACCTCAGGCCAGGTGAAGACGGAGAGACCCTATGAGACGGCAGACATGCCGGCATGGAAGCAGACTGCAGAGCCTGTCCTTACGGCGGAACGCGTCCCGACGCAGGTCCCGGCAGATCGGGAACAACCCGACAAGGGACAGAGCGCGGGGAACACATCGGACTCGGCGGTCAACGGGACGGAGCGTCCTGCAGAACGACCCGCGGTGCAGCAGACCCTGTTCTCGGCGGCGGTGACCGCAGATACAACGGCGGCGCCCCGGACCGTATCCGCCCCGATACAGGAAGAAAAAACAGCGGATTCGGAGACGCCGGTCGAAAATCCTGTTCAAGATGTTGATAACTTCTCGGTGCCCGACCACAAGATCGTGGGGGAAGCGCTGAAAACCTATATTATTGTCGAGGTGGAGGACCGCATCATCCTGATCGACAAGCACGCTGCCCACGAGCGGATGAACTTTGACCGGCTGAAGGCGCAGCAGCGGGAGATTCCCGCCCAGCAGCTTCTTGTGCCGATCACCAGGCGCGTCACAGCGGAAGAGATGGGGCTGCTGGAGGAGTTCGGAGAGCTGTTTGAAGAATTCGGCTTCGAAATTGAGCCTTTCGGGGAACACGAGGTCATTCTCCGGGCGGTACCCGCGGATATCCTGTTGGATGACGCGCTGCCGGCCCTGGAGGAGATTCTGGAGCATCTGGAAAATGGAAACGCTCCGGACCCGCGGAGCGCACGGGACGAACTGCTGCACACTGTGGCCTGCAAGGCGGCGATCAAGGCCGGATGGAACACCGGCATGGCTGAACTGGAGCGGATTGCGGCGGAAGTGCTGAGCGGACGGGTGAAGTATTGCCCCCACGGAAGACCGGTTTCCGCGACAGTCACCCGCAAGGAGCTGGACAAGCTGTTCCTGCGCATCGTATGAGAGAGAAAAAGCTGATTGTGATTGCGGGCCCCACCGCGTCGGGGAAGACCGCACTGGGGATTGCCCTGGCCGGACGGGTGAACGGGGAGATCGTCTCGGCAGATTCCATGCAGATCTACCGGGGGATGGATGTGGGCACCGCGAAGGCGACGGCGGAAGAGCGGGCCGCCGCGAAACACCACATGCTGGACCTGATCGAACCGGGGGAGAATTATTCCGTTTCCCGCTACGTGGAGGACGCCACGCAGGTCTGTGAAGACCTGTTCCGCCGGGGAAAGCAGCCCATTGTGGTGGGCGGTACGGGACTGTACATCGATGCTCTGCTGGCGGGCCGGCGCTTCGCCGGGACAGAGAACGAGAATACGTCGCTGAGAGAAGAACTCGGTGCCGAGTATGACCGGGTCGGCGGCGAAGAGATGCTCTCGAGGCTTCGGTCGGTGGACCCGGACCGCGCGGAGAAGTTAGCGCCGGGAGACCGCAGGCGAATTATCCGGGCGCTGGAGGTTTATGCCCTGACCGGGCACAGCATCAGTGAGCACGACGAAGAGAGCCGGCGGGAACCGCCCGCTTATCAGGCTGTCTACGTGGTGCTGAACTTCTCGGACCGGGCAAAGCTGTATGAGCGCATCGAAGCGCGGGTGGACCGGATGTGCCGGGACGGACTGTTTGAAGAGACGGAAGC
>CAZMXF010000258.1:0-4218 GCA_964570015.1 uncultured Oscillospiraceae bacterium
TTTCTCAAACATCCGGCAAATTGAGCAAAAAGGCCTGTTCCCCATCAAAGATCAAACGGTACCGGACCGAATAGTATGGAGATGAGCAGAAAATGTTTCCGCTCGCATCCAGTTCATAGCCATCCGTATAGTTTAACAGATAGGCATAGACATTGCCGTCCTGCTCGCTGAGAACGATCCGGACTTCACGTGATCCGTCGCTTGCCGCAACAAAGCATTCCAGTTGACCGTCACCGTTGAGATCTGCAGGGGTAACGGATAAAATGTTTAGATCACCCTGCATCCAGTCAGCTACAACATCCTTCCGCAGCAGCTCCGGAAACCCGATCCGGCCCGGGCTGTGCGTATAGCCGTCCGCTGTTACGGCAAAGACTTCACCACTGCCGCTGATCACTTTTTCGAAGAAAGCAGGGTCCTGATTCGGATACTGTCCATCTGTGGATGCAGGCTGCACACCCTCAAGGCAACGGTTGATCTCCTCATAGTGAGTCATGGGCAGCGTTACATCTCCACGGCAAAGCGTCAGATATACCGAACCGGGGATCACATCATCCGGATAAATGTAATCTGCATCCGGGTCCTCCTGCAGCCGGGTGTTCAGGTCGTCCTCATACATCAGCTCCATCTCATAACCGTCTTCTTTAAGAGAGATGCGCTCTGCATAAGCATAGCCCATATGTCCACCCATCAGGATGATACCGTTTTCTCCCGGATCACTGTAAAATGAGCTGTGGGCGAGGCCGAGTTCCTCACCGCGCTGCAAAACTCTCCCGTCCAGGCAGGTATAGATCGCACCGTGGTAGTCCGCTTCACAGGTGCCGGTCTTGATCACCAGTTCCGGAGTACCGTCCTTGTCGATATCGTAAACCAGATAACTAAGCTCAGGGACTATGTCAAAATCATCCGGATTCACGTAGACCTGACTCTTCCATTCTGTGAGGACCTGGTCATAAGCTGACATCCAGTCCGGGGTCTCCGCTTCGGCCATTGCCTGCACATGAAAAAGACTAAAGGTCAGGATCAGGCAGATGCAGAGAAACTGTTTATTCCTTCTCATTTCCTTTTTCTCCTTATATTTCAAGATTTTCTGCTTTTTTGTTCTTTATATTATGGACAGGAGAACTACCGTCTCGACGTGGCACGAGAAAATGATATTACTGGCACATACCTCATACCTGTTCGCCCAATGCCGGACAGGAACATATCCACCGTTTTGGGCACTTGGGTGTTCGCCCATGCAGGAACATATCGACAAACTGGAATTAATTGAAAGAATAGCATATCTTGAGCAGAGCCTAATTACTGCCGATGATTGTTGGAACAAATCTCTCAAACAAGTCTTTGCTTCGTGTTTCGAAATCAAAGGAATCCCCCCAGGAATACCACTCAAAAGTGATCCCTTTCAGGAGAATAGCGATATCATCGCTGATTGCCTTTGCAGTTTTTCCGCAGGGCAACAATTCACCATTCTTTACTGAATTCTCTACGATTCTTTGTATTGCCTGTTCCAGGTCATTCCGGGAATCTTCACAGTCATAGCCGCCCTTCTCAGTATGAAGATACATAAGAAGTCCGTCCGGCCCAAGCATCTGACTGCAACTGCATAAAGTCATTCCGAGTTCATTCAGCTGTTCTGCCACGGGAAGGTCTTTTACTCTCTCGACTAGTTCGGCCAGAGCCTGCTTGCTTTCTCTGTCATATACAACAGCCAGAATATCGTTTTTTGTTTTAAAGTGACGATAGAACATTCCTGTGGTAATACCTATTTTTTCGCAGAATTCCTGGATCGATATCTGTGTAAAAGAACGATCATGGATCATGGGAATTGCGGCTTCAATGATAGAATTAGCTACTTCTGCTTTTTTAATTCTTCTCTTCTCTTCTGTAGATTTGAGCATAAGACCACCAACAAAATAATAATAGTGCTTGACATTCTCAAGAAGATGTCATATAATCAATTTCGTAATTAATTACGAAATTAAATTCGTCAACGATTACACTCACAATTATAACGTGTTACAGGAAAAAATCAAGAGGAAAGAAAGGAAGAGCTCAATGAAAAAAATATTTTCACTGTTACTGGTCTTAGCAATTCTTGCAGCATGCTTCGGAGCAACAGCGGTTGCAGAGGATGCCAAGGTTACCTTCACACCCGGAACATATGAAGGGAAAGCCGTCAGTACCGGCGGAGAGCTGATTGTTTCGGTTTCTGTCTCGGATCATGCCATTGAGAGTATTGAGATTGTCCGCTGCAATGACACGGATGGAATCAAAAATGTTCCTCTGGAAAGAATTCCAGCTCAGATCCTGGAGAATCAGAGTCTGAATGTGGATGCGCTCTCCGGTGCAACATTAACTTCGCTTTTCCTCAGGAATGCGATTACTGATGCGGTTAAGAAAGCCACAGACGACGTGAGTGGTTTGAACGAGAAGATAGAGTACAAAGCAGCCGCCCAGAGCGATATGCAAGCAGACGTCGTCGTTGTCGGAGGCGGATCAGCAGGCTTGGCTGCAGCGGCACAGGCAGGTACCTATGGCCTGAATGTTGTACTGATTGAAAGAAACGCTTTTTTGGGCGGAACTTCTCTCGTTTGTGATGCGATCATCTGTGAGTCGCCGGTAGAATATATGAAAGCGGCGGAGGAGCCGTTACAGAATCTCTTTGAGAGCGTCGGCATCCAGTTCAGCAATGTCGGAGTAGATTTTGGCGGATTGGCTTATAATATGATCGTCGCGCAGCCAGAAGAAGGACATTCTGTTATGGGCACTGCGATCGCTTTTCTTGAGAGTTATGCGGCTGAGCACAACGTGACCATTCTGAAAGACACCAGCGTGACAGGACTGATCGTGGAAGATGGGACGGTTACGGGTGTAACAGCTGCTCCACGCGGGCAAGAGAGTTTTTCAGTTTCCGCAAAGGCTGTTATCCTTGCCACGGGTGGTTTCGCCAGAAACCATGACCTGGTGAATCAATATATGCCGCAGTATGCTGAAGCCAGAAACTGCAATCTGCCGGGCGCCCTTGGCGAAGCTGTCGAATGGGTTTCTGAGCTGGATGGTAAGCTGATCAATATGGATTCTGATTTCCAGTGGTTCCCTGCCTCGGCTGCTCTGGCGGCTCATTCTCTGGGCTCCGCAAATGGAGGGCCTATGGTATACGTCAACCGGGAAGGGAATACCATTAATGATGGTTATTTCTACAGCGACTGTGCCAGAGATGCCTTTAAACAAAACGGAAACGATACATTCTACCAGATTCAGTCACCGGCAGATGTTGCAGCAACAATGAATGAAGAAGCGGTTGAGCATGGTTTGTCCTCTGGATCTGTATTTGAATATCATTCCGTTGCAGAGATTGCGGAAGCATACAATCTGCTGAATCTTGAGGAAACCATGAGCGGGCTCGGTTATGCGGCAGAAGATACCTACTATGTTTGCCCGGTAAAACCTTATGCTTATTCTACCTATGGCGGAATTGATATCGACGAAAAAGGACACGTACTGAACTCTTCAGATGAAATCATTCCCGGTTTGTATGCCGTTGGTGAGGTTACAGGGAGTGTTGATTACAAAAACCTTGGAGTGTATATTGGACAGGTTGGGCAGGGAATGGAAGAGAGCATCATTGCAGCCCGCACAATAACAGAAGAAATAGGCTAAACATGACGGAATTACTCAGAAGTACATCAGCCGTGTGAGGAAAAACTAGTTTAGTGAAAAAGAAGGCCGGGGGTTATCCTCGGCCTTCCGATATTGCTGGTAACAATTGCACCGGTGTGTAAAAAGTCTTACAGGCCTGTGATTTCATTTCGATCACAGGCCTGTAAGTTTGATACGTTACCGGACATTGAACCGGATTTCGGATTACCACTTCTTATCCGGCTGCTGACCGTCATGTGCTTTCCATGCGCAGTCTGTGATTTCCATCTCCTTAAAGGTAGCCAAAAAAGATGAATCCTCGGCGCTGCATGCATATATGCCAAAATTGATTTCCTCTGGAGCATTGAACATATGACATATCCTCATCTGCTTAAAATCTTTTCCATCTAAGGAACTTTCTACACAGAAATCATCCTCCCTGCGACTTAACCGAAACCATACAGACTTTATAGCGGCATCAACATCTGTAGATGCCCAGTCAGAGTACCCGTTATTTGTGACAACACTTCCTAATCTCTGAATTTTTTCATTTTCATATTCCATAGCGGCCTTAAGCCA
>CAZMXF010000259.1:0-4202 GCA_964570015.1 uncultured Oscillospiraceae bacterium
GACACTCGTCACAGACGTAGTGCCCCTTGACACAGCGCGTCAGGGAGCGGACCTTCTTATGGCAGAAAAAGCACTCCATCAGGATCTCTTCCTGCAGATATTCCAGCGGGGCTCCGCAGATCAGACATTCTTCATTCATAATTATCTTCATCCTTTCTCAAAAGCGCGGCTGATTTATCCTGGCTGTTGTATGATTATCAAAATACCGGATCGTTTCCTTGAGAATTTCAACATTTCTGCCTCTGTCTCTCAATGCATTTTATGATCGGATCTTCATTATAGAGCGGTACACTGATGTCTGTCAAGGCGCAGGAAAGAGGCCGCTTGTTTCGTACAGAGCACACTGAGAAGACACCTGCTGATCATACCTCGTCAGGACAAATCCTGCTGATCTCTCCCCGGCAGCAGCTCCGGTGTTGCATTTTTTCTTTCGTGGTTTATAATAAGCCTGTTACTCTCAAGCAGAGCAAAGGAGGCTGACATTATGATCCGCTTTGTAGACCGAAAACACACCGACTGCAGCAAATGGGACAATCTCGGCGCCATGTTCGGCGCGGAGGATCTGCAGGCGATGTGGGTGGCCGATATGGACTTCCGCTGCCCGGACTGCGTCATCGAGGCGCTCCGGCAATATACGGACTTTGGGGTGTTCGGATACTATAAGCCCCGGGATTCGTACCTGCAGGCGTTTCTGGACTGGGAGGAAATGCAGCACGGCTATCCTGTGCAGCGGGACTGGGTCCGCTTTGCTCCCGGCGTTGTCCCGGCCGTCAACTGGCTGCTCCGGATTCTGACCGATCCGGGCGATGCGGTAATCGTACAGACGCCGGTCTATTATCCGTTTCTGGATGCCGTTCGAAACAACGGAAGGACGCTGGTGTGCAGCGACCTGGTCGAGTCTGACGGGGTCTATACCGTCGATTTTGAAGATTTTGAGCAGAAGATCAAGGAGCACGGCGTGAAGCTCTTCATTCTCTCTTCTCCCCACAACCCGGTGGGCAGAGTCTGGACACCGGATGAGCTTCGCACCATGCTGGACATCTGCCACAGACACGGTGTATACGTGCTGTCCGATGAAATTCATCATGACTTTGTGTTCGGTGACCGGGTCCATACCCCCAGCGCCCTGGCCGCACCCTGCAACGAGTTTCTGATCACCCTGACTGCTGCGTCCAAAACCTTCAATCTCGCCGGCTGCCAGAACTCTTTTGTTGTCATCCCGGACGCAGGTCTCCGGGAACGCTACGACCGCTTCACCGCCTGCATTTGCATCCGGGACGGGAATCCCTTCGGTTACATCGCTGTGGAGAGTGCGTATCGCGGGGGCGAGCCCTGGCTCCGGGAGGTCCGCGGGATTATCCTGGAAAACTACCGCAGTGCCCGTGAGAGCCTGCTCCAGCAGCTTCCTTTGCTGCGCATTTCCCCACTGGAGGGCACCTACCTGATGTGGATCGATTTCGGCGCCTATCTGAAGGCAGAGGAGATGCGGGACTTCATGGAAAAGACCTGCGGCCTTGCTTTTGACTACGGAGACTGGTTCGGCGGGGAGCGCTTCGGCACCCACATCCGGATGAACCTTGCCACCTCCGGCGATCTGGTCCGGGACGCGGTCTCCCGGATCACACAGAATCTGACCCGTCGAAGCTGACACCCCGAGGGCCTCGCCTCACGGCGGGACTTCTCGGAAAACGAAGAGGGGAGTGTACGAATCGTACCCTGCCGTCTTTTCTCAAAATCATGCCATGCTCGCTTCAGACGATTCTTTCTTCAATCGTCTGTTGCGCTTGCTTAACAGGAGGAAAAATGAAGTACAGCAAAAAAAGCGGCGCGGCGCTGCTTCCGTTTCTCATATTTATTGTTGTTTATCTCGGCGCCGGCCTGATCTACCAGGCTAAAGGCGAGGCCATGGCTTTCTACATGTTCCCGTCCGTGACGGCGATGTTTTTTGCCGTGATCGTTGCTTTCGCCATGGGCAAGGGAAGCATCAACGAGAAATTTGAAACCTTCGCCAAAGGAGCTGCAAACGTCGATATCCTGACGATGCTTATCATCTACATTCTGGCCGGTGCGTTTGCCAATGTTGCAGCCACGATGGGTGCCAAGGATGCAACCGTCAATCTCGGACTGGCGCTGGTTCCTCCGTCCCTGCTGGCTGCCGGCCTGTTTGTAATTGCGGCTTTCTTCGGTACCGCGACAGGAACCTCCATGGGCACCATCTCCGCACTCATGCCCATCGCCATCGGTGTCGCAGAAAAAGGCAATCTCTCTGCGACGGTTGTGATCGCGGCAGTTGTCGGCGGCGGTATGTTCGGCGATAACCTGTCCATGATCTCTGACACCACCATCGCCGCCACCCGCACGCAGCGTGTGGAAATGCGCGACAAGTTCCGTGTCAACTTCTTCATTGCATTCCCTGCCGCAATTGTCACGCTTGTCCTGCTGCTGATCTTCGGGCGTCCGGAGACCGCTGCTCCGCTGGGGGATCTGTCCTACAACATTATTAAGATTATTCCCTATCTCGCCGTCCTGATCCTGGCTCTTTGCGGCATGAACGTCTTTCTGGTTCTCTGCATCGGCATCTTCTGTGCCGGCCTCATCGGCCTTGTGTCCGGTGACCTCACGATTGCGAGCTTCGCTCAGGCAATCTACGACGGTTTCTGCGGAATGAACGAGGTCTTCTTCCTGACCCTGTTCTGCGGCGGCATGTCAGAAATGATCGCCAAGAACGGCGGAATCAACTGGATTATCGAGAAGCTCCGCGGCGTCATGAAGGGCAGCAAATCGGCTCAGGTCGGCGTTGCGGCGCTGGTCTCCGCCTGTGACTGCGCAACCGCGAATAACACGGTCGCCATTATCGTCGCCGGAGACATGGCCCGTGAGGTCTCCCATACCTATCGGGTTGACCCGCGCCGGACCGCGTCTCTGCTGGACGTGTTTTCCTGTGTTTTTCAGGGCGTGATCCCCTACGGCGCACAGCTGGTTGTCGCGGCAAACCTCGCGACGGCTGCCTCTGCCTCCGGCAAGGTTTTCACCGCAGCGGCGCTTGTACCCGGCATGTGGTATTGCTGGATTCTCGCGGTGTTCGGTCTCCTGTCGATTTTCATTCCCTTTGCCGACGGCACCATCCGCAAGGATCCCTGGAACTGGGAATATGACTGCGCCGAATCCAAGGCTCCGGAGAAGAAAGCAATCCTCGCCCGGGAGAAGGCAGAGACATAATCAGGAGCGTATCCTTTTCACACCAACAAGGCGCGGTTTCTCAAGTTTTTCAACCTGAGAAACCGCGCCTTGTTATAGTTATTCGTTATCCGTTTCTGACCTCAAGCAGCCACTCTTTTTTCAGCGTCCGCCTTATTCGCCGAGGTAGGCGGCACTGAGGGTGTCGTCCTCCAGCAGTTCCTTGCCGGTGCCGTAGCGCACCACCAGACCGGTCTGCAGAATATAGGCGTGGTCAGAAATCTGCAGGGCTTTGTTGGCATTCTGCTCGATCAGCAGGATGGAGATTCCTTCCTGGTTGAGTTCCTTGATGACCTCAAACATCTGCGACACGATCACAGGTGCAAGACCTAGGGACGGTTCGTCGAACATCATGAGCTTGGGGCGGGCCATGATGCCGCGGGCAATCGCCAGCATCTGCTGTTCGCCGCCGGAGAGCAGGCCGCCGTACTGACGCTCGCGCTCCTTCAGCCGGGGGAACATCGCATATACCCGCTCGAAGTCCTTTTTGACGCCGTCCATGTCCTTGCGGTTGCCGGCGCCGACACGAAGGTTCTCCTCCACGGTGAGCTTGGCAAAGATCTGTCTGGCCTCCGGAACCTGAACCAGTCCGGCCTCCACGATCTCATAGGGCTTGTTGGAAATGGGCTTTCCCTCAAACTCAATGGTGCCGTCGGTGCGCTTCATGACCGCCGAGATGCATTTCAGCAGGGTGGACTTGCCTGCGCCGTTAGCGCCCAGGACGGAGACGATCTCGCCCTCTTCCACTTCGAGGGAGACGCCGCGGAGGGCGTGAATGCCGCCATATGCCGCTTTCAGATTTTCAATCTTTAACAGTGTGGCCATTATTCATTCCCTCCCAGATAGGCGCGGATGACATCCGGATTGCTCTTGACCTCGGCAGGCGTGCCGACGGCGAGGGTCTTTCCGAAGTTCAGCACCGTGCAATAGTCGCAGAGATTGGAAACGACGTCCATGTGATGCTC
>CAZMXF010000260.1:0-4199 GCA_964570015.1 uncultured Oscillospiraceae bacterium
AGAAGTACGGAATGGGAGGAGTTGCTGATATGAGCATTGCTGTGAATCATGCCGTTCTGGCCAAGGGCTGGGAGCGGTTCACGATCATGCATAAGGACCGCAAAGAAATACAGGATCTCTGAATGATCTGTCGAAGGCTTGTTCGAACGGAACTGCAGTTACAAAAGGGCATCTGAGAACCGCTGATCGCGGCTTCCCAGGTGCCCTTGTAATTGGTTCTGATTTCGATTTCCTTCATCGGCCCATCTGTCAGAATATGTGTATCTGAACTTGCCGTACATGAGTAGAATGCTGAAACGTTATGTATCAGCTCCGGTCGGTGAGCCTGTCGAGAATGTTCTGCCGGGTCTGGTCGAACAGCAGCTCTCTGTTATGACGGAAATAGGCGTCGCAGCCGAACTCACCGACATACCAGGATGTGTCATAGCCCGCGGTGATCTCGGATACGAAAAGGACAAGCTCCTGGCTCTGACCGACAGCATCTTCCAGGAAACGGAATGCGCAGTCAAACATCCGGCCGGTCTCGTCGGCAAGGCTCTCGCGGCGTGCGGTGTCTTCGGCAAAGAGTGTGCGTACGGCTTCCATCTGTTCTTCGCTCCCCAGACTCTCGTCAACCGCTTTGATATATTCTTCGAGGCGGCTGATCTCTGTCTGACAGAGTATTTTCTGTTCCCGGTCTTCCTGGCCTGCGTTGTCGGCACGTCTGAGTGTCGCACGCCGTATGGCAACGATATCGCGCAGGCTTTTCACAGGCGGTTCCGGAAGACGTGACCTGGCCGCAAGAGCTGCGTCATGGAGCGCCGCTGTGATTGCATCCTGCCGCCGTGTTTCACGGGCAGCTTCACCCAGGCGTGAGAGCAGCAGGCCCATGACGGCAAGCTTTTCATCAAAAGGCGCGGAGGCAAACTCCGACACCGTCACTTTCGGGACGAGTCCGTGGAGAATGTCGTCGATATGATAGATCTGGCGGTACCTGTTATAAAGGGCGTAATAATTTGTGAAATCCTTTGCGACAGCCGGCATCTGCACATACTGCACGGCAAGTTCCGTATCCGGGGCAATCCCCAGCGCCTCGTAGGCATACAGGATTTCACTCAAATCCTCCCAGCCGCGGGCAGTGGCAAACTGCATGCCTTCAGGGCTGTTTTCGATGCGATAGAAGTTTTCCTTCTTGAGATCGAGATAGGAGATGACGGCCCCATGCAGGCCTTTCCTCAGGGCGTATTCTTTCCAGACCGGAAAATCCTCCTCCACGGTGATGCGCTTGACACGGTCGAGCGTGACCACATCAAAATCACGTACAGAGCGGTTGTATTCCGGGGGATTGCCCGCCGCGACGATCAGCCAGCCCTCCGGAAGCTTCTGGTTGCCGAATGTTTTGCACTGCAGAAACTGAAGCATCATAGGGGCCAGGGTTTCGGATACGCAGTTGATCTCATCAAGGAAAAGAATCCCCTCGCGAAGTCCGGTTTTTTCCATCAGCTCATATACCGAGCCGAGGATCTCGCTCATGGTGTACTCTGTAACGGTATGCTCTGTGCCGTCATAGATTCTCTTTTCGATGAAAGGCAGACCGATGGCACTCTGACGGGTGTGATGCGTGATGGTGTAGGAGACGAGACCGACGTTTTCCTCGGCCGCGATCTGCTCCATGATCTGGGTCTTTCCGATTCCCGGCGGACCGATCAGCAGGACAGGCCGCTGCCGAACGGCGGGGATACGGTAATTCCCCAGCTCATCCCGGCTCAGGTAGGCACGCAGCGTATTTCGAATCTGTTCTTTGGCTTGCTTGATGTTCATTTTGACACCTCATAATTCCGGAAGTTCCTGCAGGATCTCTTCCTGCCAGAACCGGGAGAAATCCTCGGCTGGCTTTTTCCAGGGAAGAGTCGGCATGATGCGGATTGCCCAGGCGGGCATTTTAACCGTGAGAGGCGGCTCCTCCAGCAGGATGAATGCCGTTTCATAATCCGGGCGCTTTGTCGGATAAATCCCCATGCCATCCGTAAAATACAGCAGCCCCTTCAGGTTGGTAAAGCTCCCGGACGCAATCAGCTGATCCACATACTCAAACACCGGGCGAAAATCCGTGGCGCTGCCGCCCGACAGGGGCAGATCCTCCATATAACGCCGCAGATCTTCCAGACTGGTAATCTTCCGGTCGGAGCGGATCTGATTGTCGCATTGCAGGATATGAATGTTCAGCCTGCGGGTGAACGTGTCGGAGGAACGCAGAATGGCATAGGTGCTGGCCAGAAACTGCCTCACCAGAGTGCCGGAGGTCGACATGGATGTGTCGATGGCGATGACAAAATCCTCAATTCGCTTTTCTTCGCGTGTTTCGGGCGGTTCGATCAGCGGCATGTTTCCGTAATGCCGCAGGCCGTAAGTGTAGTAGATATAATCAAACGCATCTGTGTCTGCATGCAGGATCTCCCTCGGGGAAGCAAAGCGGCGCAGGAACTTTCGATAATCCACATCATCCCGGGCGGCAATGGACAGTTGCTCCACCACATTTTCACCGCCTGCACCGCGATCTGCCCGGAAGCTTTCCATTGCGGTTTTGGATCGGGAAGCAGCATCCTGCCAGCGCTGATCCTGCCGTTCGCTGCGCTCACGCGCCTGCTTTTCCTCCAGGTCCCAGAGACTGTGATCATCCATGGCGAAAAAGCGCTGAAGGCTTGCAATTCTGTATTCAGGCAGATGCTCCCGGAGAAGCATGCGGTAGATGCTTTCCGCATTCAGGACCTTCATTTCACGGCGGCACTCAGCAAGAAAAAGCTCCCGCGCCGGGACTGAGCGCTGCATGAGGCAGGGGTAAGGGAGCGAATCGATAACGCTTTCTACTGCGGTGTCGCAGGCCAGATCCCAGAGCACTGCATCCCGGCCCCTGCGCTTGGCCAGATGGCGGAACAGGCAGTGCAGCATCATATGCATATTCAGGCGCGGAGAGAAGCGTTCGCTCTTCAGAAAGCCTGCCGCAAGGAAGGAGGCGTTATAATAGATTGACTCCCCGTCCGTGGCAGCGCTTACGGTCTGCTCATCCCCGGGCACAGGAACGAGGGCACACAGCTCCCCGCTCAGATAGGGAAGAGCCATGCAGAGCTGTGTTCTGCCCGACAACAGAATGTCCTGCCCGACAGACGAAAGGTTTTTGTCGTTGTTCATGGTACTGTATTTTGTGTCCTTTGCATTCCTCACAGCGGATGCCGCAGCCGTTCTTTACAGCTCGAAGGTCCTCGTTCTGCCGGAGGCAGGGAGTGAGTGCCGTTGTTCCAGGAGAATGGCTGTGGCCTCGGTCATTTTCAGCGCACGGGACTCTTTGAGCGCTGCGTCCAGTGTTTCGGTTTCGAGGCTGCCAAGATCCAGCAGCAGCCTCAGACCGCGCATGTCCTTTTCTTCCATAGCAATCGACAGTGCTTTCCCCATGTTTGCACGCAGATACTCTGTGTACCGTTCACCCGCCTGTTTGCTCAGCCCGACCGGATAGCGGCAGCGGCCGTAAGCAAGACGCAGAGCGGTGTCTTCGTCATGTTCCTGGGCAATATAAGCAGGCCAAAGGGCATCGTAGTCGGAAAGCGAAAGCGTCCTGTTACGGAAGACTCCGTGATAGGCATAGCCCCCGCCAAAGATCTTCAGCTCAAAATGGTGGGCGGCGTTATTCTCAGAATAGCTTTCGATATATTCCGGAAAAATGAGGCGCACGATACTGCCGTCTGCCTCATGAACGGTTACGTCCAGCTCCTGCTGGAGGGCCTGAACGAGAGAGGCCAGGGCCGGACCCTGGTGAAGCCCGGTGCGTCTGAGTTCCAGACGGGTAAAGCTACGGCAGTTCATAAAGCTTGCACTGCCGACGGAGCACAGATCATCGAAAAAGCGCAGCGTCTCCATGGAACGGAGATTCATGAAGGCATAACTGCCGATCTGCTGAAGGAAGCGCGGAAGCGACAGAACTGTAATATTCCGATTGTCCCAGTCACCGGATTCCTCACTGCCAAGGACACGCACTTCGTCGCCCGACGTGGGTGACCCTCCTGTTGCAAGCGCATGGTCCAGTAGGGCAGTAACAGGAAGCCCAAACAACTCATCCGGCAGGATGGCATTCTGATCACAGGTCAGGGCCCGAAGAATTGTGACTCCATGATTTTCCCGGCGTATGGTAAGCTTCCAGTTTGTGAGACCGCTGATCGTTTCCAAGG
>CAZMXF010000261.1:0-4184 GCA_964570015.1 uncultured Oscillospiraceae bacterium
GACTGAGTGAACATCCGATACCTTCCTGTGTAGAAGATGAACCTTTTGATATTCAGATGGAGTGCAAATTATAAAAGAGTACGTTTTGCAGTTAGCGATGGTGGCATCAAGCAACGGGAAAGTAGACAGTTTCCGAGCAAGGAAGCTGCAGACGTCAGTCTGGCAAGAAAGACGAGGCGTATCATGACGGATAAGATATTTAAGAAACATCATATGAAAAAGACTGAACTTAAGATTATTCTCGCAGTGGCAATCGTGTTCGTGGCTTTTAATATTGTGTGGTTTGCATGGTCACATGGGGCATTTATGACTGAAACAGATAACGACTGCTAAACGGATTGGGGGCTTGACGCTATGAAGCAGGAATTGATTGGCGGACTTGTTCTGTGTCTGATCGGACTGGGATTACTCTTTGTATCACCAGTCAAATTATGGACACTTACTGAAAAATGGAAAACAGAGGGAGGCGAACAGCCTTCTAAAAAATATGTTGTACTGATACGAGTCCTCGGCGCAGTATTCGCTGCAGCCGGAGGTGCACTTGCTGTAAGCGGGTTCTAATAAAGTAAGGAGATTAATAATGAAGAGAAAAGCTTTCCCCGTGTCGATGGCACTTCTCTGGGGCATTGTGTTTTCACAGGCAATGCACAGCATGACACTTGGCGTCTGCATGGGGCTGCTCATGGGAATCGCTTTTGGTCTGTTTGATTCAGGCCGTGGAGGAAATAAAGATGAACAGTAAGAAGTCAAAATGTATGGCGCTTGCCGCGCTGCTTATGTTTGTCGGCGCGGTGTTCCAGATTACAAGTGACCATTATATACTGGGAGTAATCTATTTTGCTGCTGCGGTGAGTTTTTCCTGTTCTGCAAATGTGTATCGAAAAAAAGCGAATCAAGAAAAACCGAAAGAGGCGGATGACAAATGAGAATTCTTGTACTGAACGGAAGTCCCAAACGGGAACAAAGCGACACAATGCACATCACCCAAGCCTTTCTGGAGGGGATGAACAAAGCAGCACGTCAAGATATACATATCATCCATGTGATCGACAAACACATCGAATACTGTACCGGCTGTTTTTCCTGTATGAGAAACGGCGGGACCTGCATCTATGATGACGATATGCGGGATATTCTGGAGGAGATTCTGGCGAGCGATCTTCTGATCTGGAGCTTCCCGCTATACTGCTACGGAATGCCGGCACCGTTGAAAGCGCTGCTGGACCGCACGCTTCCTCTGTCCAGCATGGCAATGCAGAAAGTTGGCGACAGGTACGAGCATGTCGGACAGGCGGACTTCTCGCACCTGAGCTATCTGATGATCTGAGGCTGTGGTTTCCCCAACAGCAGGCACAACTTTGAACCTGCGACAGCGCAATTTATACTGTGCTTCCCGGGAGATCACACGATCATCACGGTCCCGGAGAGCCCCATGTTCAATTCTCCGGAAGCGGCCATCGTCACCGAGCCTCGACTGGCACTTGTGAAACAGGCAGGAAAGCAATACGCCGAGGCAGGTGAGATTGATGAGGAGCTGCTGGCTGAGATCGGCTCACCCATGATCCCGGAGGAGCAGTATGCGGCGATCGTGAATAGAGGAGTATGAAAAGAATTCATGGCTTACATAAGGAGAAAAAGCGATGCGCCACTGCGGAACACAGCTTTTGGAAACAGAAAGACTGATTCTGAGAAGATTTGAAATCAGTGATGCGGAAGCGATGTATAGAAACTGGGCTTCTGATTCCGACGTAACAAAATATCTGACGTGGCCTGCACATACCGGCGTCGATGTCAGTAAAGCAGTGTTGGAGGACTGGATCTCATCCTATTCAAAGGACAATTATTATCAGTGGGCAATTGTCCTGAAAGTGCATGGAAGTGATCCGATCGGAAGCATTGCCGCAGTTCATATGAACGACGATATCGATATGGTTCATATAGGCTACTGCCTCGGAAAAACCTGGTGGCATCAGGGGATCATGTCTGAGGCGCTGAGTGCGGCAATGGATTTCTTTTTTGATAAGATAGGAGCGAACCGCATCGAAAGCCGCCATGACCCAAGGAATCCGCATTCCGGCATGGTCATGAAAAAGTGCGGCATGAAATATGAAGGCACCATGCGAAGTGCTGACAGAAACAATCAAGGTATCTGCGATGCATGCTGGTATGCATTGCTAAGGTCAGAACGATAGAATGGCGATAGAATCCGGTGATACAAGGAGATGTGAAAATGAATCTTTGCATTGTTTTTGCTCCACGCAGAGCTTGAGGAGACTGTGTGGAGGAATTGATTCCTCAAGCTTTGCTCTCATATCAGAATAATATCAGCATGATAAGGAGCAAAGAATAATGAATAGAAATAATACTGGATTGAGAGCTTTCTATCTCTTGTGGAGTACACAGAGCCTGTCCCAGCTTGGGAGCGCGATGACCGGTTTTGCCCTGACACTCTGGCTGTATGAAAAGACCGGCTCAGCACTCAGCACGGCGATGCTGACCATTTGTACATACTTGCCCTATGTACTCATGAGCATCTTCGCCGGTGCGATTACAGATCGCTTTGACAAGAAGAAAACCATGCTGGCATGCGATACATTTGCCGCGGCCTGTACGGTGCTGGTTCTTGTGCTGTACAAAACGGATCTGCTTTGTGTGTGGCACCTGTATGCCATCAATGGGGTTTCCGGCCTGATGAACACAGTTCAGCAGCCGGCATCGGAGGTAGCATACACGCTTGTCGTGCGCAAAGAACAGTATCAGAGAATCAGCGGACTGCAGTCGCTTTCCCGGTCTCTCATCTCGATCGGAAGTCCGCTGATGGCGGCTGCGGTGTATGGAGCGGCCGGGCTCGGTGCGGTGATCATTCTTGACCTTGTGAGTTTTTCCGTCGCGTTCATGACGCTGGCCTGTGCCATTCAGATCCCGGCAGTTCGCGCCGGAACCGAAACGGAAGAAAACGTGTTGATGCTTGCCGGAGGGGGACTGCAGTTTCTGAAAGAGAACCTTCTCATTCTTCATGTGATCCTTTTTATGGCCGGGGTCAACCTCATCGCGTCTGCGTTTGATGCGGTTCTTCCGGCGCTTGTGATTCCACGGTGTGGAAACAGTGTTCTGGGAATCGTTACTTCCTGTTCCGGAATTGCGATGGTTCTCGGCAGTCTGCTTGTTACAATCATGAAGAAACCCCGAGACAGAGTAAGGGTTATCTATCAAACGATGCTGTTTTCACTTGGAATTGAGAACTTCGTACTGGCACTCACAAGAAATCCGATCTGGTGGTGTGCCGGACAGGTGGTGGGCTGGATTCTGGTGCCTGTCATGAGCGCCAACGAGAATGTGATAATTCGAAACTCGGTTCCGGTGGATTTACAGGGAAGAGTATATGCGTGCAGGAATACACTGCAGTTTTTTACGATTCCGATCGGGCTGGCGCTGGGCGGTTTCCTGGTGGATGAGATCTGCGAACCCTTCATGGCTGTTCAGCCTTCAAGCTCACTGCCCTCGTTGCTCTTCGGAAGCGGAAAGGGCTCCGGCGCGGCGCTGATGATGTTTGTTCTGGGGATATCAGGAAGCCTGTTTTGCCTGACCTACGGTCGGGTACTCAAAAGGTACCGGTATGAAGAGGCTTAATCACAGGATCTGCATGAAAGCCTTGACGCTCACACTGTGTCAGGTATTACAATCAGAATGAGTCTGAAAGACACCGGCTTGTGAGAAGCGAAGGGAATTGAGGGAGAAACAGATGGCTTTTGATTTAAACGGGATCAGCAGCATGAGGTTCCGCCATGCTGAAAAAAGAAGGGATTCTTGATGGAATATAAAAAGACGGTGTTTTTGAAGGACGGCAGAGTCTGCACCCTCCGCAACGGGATGGAAGCAGATGGACAGGCTTTGCTGGATATCTACATTCTGACTCATGCCCAGACAGATTACCTGCTTTCCTATCCGGATGAAACTACCGTGACAGCTGAACAGGAAGCGGTTTTCTTGAAAGAAAAAACAGACAGTGCTGACGAGATCGAGATGCTGGCTGAGGTAGAAGGTACCGTGGTCGGCTCAGCCGGGATAGGATGCGTTGGCCGGAAGGAAAAGACCAGGCACCGCGCAGAGTTCGGCATCAGTATTGATCAGGCATACTGGGGCCTCGGTATCGGGCGTGCGCTGACAGAGGCCTGCATCGAATG
>CAZMXF010000262.1:0-4184 GCA_964570015.1 uncultured Oscillospiraceae bacterium
TGTCAACGGAAATCTTTTCAAACAAATTAAAATCTCTCGAATTCTCTGAAAATCTCTCGAATTCTCCAAAATACGGAAAATGATTTTTCAAAAATCGGGCATCTCATGAAGGAGATGCCCGATACACAGCGGAAAAGCCGCTGCCTTTGTTGTGAATCTGCGAAGTAATCCATGATTCAGGGAAAGTCAGAAATCGGGAGAACAGATCATCCGGGTTCGAAACACGCGCTCAGCCGACGCCGCCGTCGATAAAGAGAAACTTGTTCTGGAAATCCGCCTGCGTCAGGGTATTGCCGGTCTCCCGGACTTCTAGGTTCTCCGCAACCTTCCGGACGGTGTCCATGCCGAGCTGACCGCAGACCTCGATGATCCAGCCCTGTTCCTCGTTGGAGAGAAGAACATAATCATATTCTATGTCATAGGCATCGATATGCAGATCCCACTCGGGGTTGTCCCGTTCTTCGAAGTGCTGTTTGCCGTGGAAGCTCAGCACATCCGCATTCAGCTTGTCCCAGTGCTCTTCGGTGATCTCGCCCGGTGTCTGATAGAGCATCAGCATGGCGCCGCCGTCATTGAACTGGGCCATGGAATAAGTCTCAATCAGGATCGGTTGTGAGATCCCCCGGTACTCCTCCGGATAGTTCCCGACGTTCCCTGCCCAGCAAAGGGATTCGGATGCAAAGCGTTGGAACCAGGTGTCCTTGCTGATTCCATTCCAGGGAGCGCTGCCGGCGAGCTCTTCCGGAAGCTCGAAGGGAAGCCAGCCAGGCCGGAACTCGATCTCCCGGCTTTCCGCAGCCTCCGGGAAGGTCAGGACAAGCTTGGCGTCGGACCATTCCAGATAGCCGCTTTCGCTGTCGTCCCAGTGGATCTGGAAGGTCTCCTTCGCGTCCGGGACGCGGGTAGAGATCGAAAAAAGACCGGCGGCAAACGCCGTAACGGTGAACAGGCAAACGAGAACTGCCGCAATCAGAAGAATCCTGCCGGCCTTGCGTGTGCCGGCTTGTTTACGGGATGAATCAAGATGCATGAGATTGTCCTCCTTCAAATCGCCGAGGAGGTCCGCCGCGGACGCAAGATAATCATCCGAAATCCCGCTCATGGCGTCGAAAAGAGAATCACGGTTCAGCATAAGCCCTCCTCCTTCAGGTAAGTCTGCAGCTTCAGCCGGGTCCGGCGAAGCACGGTTTTGGTTTTCCCGACGGTCCATCCGGTGCGGACGCTCAACTCCGCATGAGAAGCAGTGTAGAAATACCGTGCGACAAAAGCATTCCGTTCCGGAGGCTTCAGTGTGGCAAGAAAGCGGTTTACCGCCTGTGCGAGCTCCCTGGCTTCGAGGACTCTCTGCGGATCGGTGCCGCCCGGGATACACTCGGCCAGTTCATCCAGCACAAGATCCATTTCTGACCCGCCGCGCTTGGCGGCACGAGCTTCGCGCAGGCGGGAGACTGCGAGATTCCTCGTCACACGGGAAAGCCAGGCGGAAAACAGCCTCGGCTTTTCCGGCGGGATGGCGTTCCAGGCGTGCAGCCAGGTGTCATTGACACATTCTTCGGAGTCTTCGCGGCTGTTCAGAATGCGATCTGCAACACAGAAGCAGAGCTGTCCGTATTTCGCTTCGGTCTCGGTCAGCGCAGCCGCCTGCCGCAGTCGGTACAGATTTAAAATTGCTTCGTCGTCCATCAGTATCCTCCATCGGGCAAAGAACGTTCTTACCCCTATAGACGCAGAAAAAGAGAATAAGTTTCACTCTACAGTGAAAAAACTGCTGCCGGGATTCCGACAGCAGTGAGTAGTTATGAAACGGTTCTGAGACAGTTTATCCGCCGATCTGGTTCATGTTGCGGGCCGCATGGCTGCGCTCACTGTAAGACAGCTCGCCGTGCCATTTCGGTTTGGAGAGAATGGCCGAACGCAGCGTCTCCAGCATACCGTTTTCGTCCAGCCCCTTCAGAGAAATTTCATCCGAGGAATGAAGACAGGGCTTGATCTTCCCGTCGGCAGTGATGCGGATCCGGTTACAGTCGGCACAGAAGTGTGCGCTTATCGGACTGATGAGGCCGATGTTTCCCTTGGCGTCGGGAAGCCGATATAGTTTGGCAACCCCACCATCGGCAGGAAGGGGACAGAGCTCCGGCAAGCGGTCGGTTACGACGGTGTAGGGGATGAAGGCTTCCGGGCCAAAATCTCCGCTGTCATACATGGGCATGAGTTCAATAAACCGGACGTCAACCGGGTATTGTCTTGTCAGCGCGGCGAGCACGGGGATCTCATTATCGTTGAATCCGCCGATGAGCACGGAATTAATCTTGACCTTCTCAAACCCGGCTGCCAGAGCGGCTTCGATCCCGGCGAGTGCATCTCCTAATGTACCGATCCGGGTGATGTAATGGAACTTCTCAGCATCCAGGGTATCCAGGCTGATGTTCAGCCGGCGGACGCCGGCTTCACGAAGCGGGGCGGCGAGCTTCGGGAGCAGGGTTCCGTTGGTTGTGAGGCAGATTTCTTCGATCCCATCCACCGCAGCGGCAGCGCGGCAGAGTTCGACAATGTTGCTCTTGACCAGGGGCTCTCCGCCGGTGATGCGTAGTTTGCGGATCCCGAGAGCGGCAGCGGCCCGGATGGCCATGATCATCTCTTCCTGGGTCAGCATCTCTTCATGACGCTTTTTACAGACGCCGTCTTCCGGCATGCAATAGCGGCAGCGCAGATTGCAGAGTTCCGTGACAGACAGACGGAGATAGGTGATCTGCCGTCCGTAGGTATCAATCATAGCTCATTTCATCTCACTTCACGGACCGGCGTTCCGGCCCGCAGATACTTTTACTTTTTGGATTATTCCACAAGCACGGGATTCTGTCAAGAGGGTGACAACTTTCTGTGGCGGAGGGGAAAAAACTATGCTATACTGATTCCGGTGATGAGAATGACAAAGGATGCGATTCTGGAACTGCTTTGGCAGCATGCGGATACTTATGTATCGGGCGCAGAGCTGGCGAGAACTCTCTCAGTCAGCCGGACGGCGGTTTGGAAGGGGATCGAACAGCTTCGGGAAGAAGGCTATGAGATTGACTCCGTGACCAACAAGGGCTACCGGCTCTCTTCCGCGAGCGATGTGCTGCGGGAAGAAGACATCAGAAAGTATCTTGCCGTGGACGGCTTGGAAGTGCGGGTATACCGCAGCATCACTTCCACGAACACGGTTCTGAAGACAATGGCCGAGGAAGGTGCCCCGGAGGGCCGCTGCCTGATCGCCGGAGAACAGACAGCCGGGCGCGGCCGCAGGGGAAGAAACTTCTATTCACCGCCGGACAGCGGAATCTATCTGAGTATTCTGCTGCGTCCCGCCCTGCAGGCGGTGGATGCCACGAGCATCACGGCCTGTGCCGCAGTGGCGGTGGCAGAGGCGATCGAGAGCCTTGCCCCGGTGAATGCGGAAATCAAGTGGGTCAATGACATCTATGTGGACGGGAAAAAAGTCTGCGGGATCCTGACAGAGGCCTCGCTGGACTGTGAGAGCGGCCAGGTGAACTACCTGATCGTCGGGATCGGAATCAATACCCGGGTACCTGCGTCGGACTTCCCGGAAGAACTGCGGAGCATCGCGGGGTCGGCTTTCGGAGAGAAACCGATCCCGGAACTGCGCTGTCGTCTGGCTGCGGGCGTACTGAACCGGCTGATGCATTCCTATGCCGGCCTGACAGACAAAGCCTGGTTTGACGAGTACAGAAGGCGATCCCTGGTACTCGGCAAGGAAATCAACATCCTTGCCCCGGGAAAGGACCCGGAACCCGCCGTGGCGCTGGACCTCGACCCGGATTTTGCACTGATCGTGCGGACGGAGAACGGGGAACTGCGCAGGCTGAACTCTGGAGAGGTGAGCGTCAGGCAGCGTACAGAGTAAAAAACCGTATCCTTCCCGATACGGGCAAACGGAGATGAAACAAAATAAAAATCATTAATCAGGGGTGACAAACATGGTATACAAACAGTTTCAGGACCTTCAGCTCTCGGCACTCGGCTTCGGTGCGATGCGCCTGCCGCTGCGTCCGGACGGATCCGGCAGTATTGACCAGACGGAGCTGAACCGGATGGTGGATGCCGCTATGGCGGCCGGAGTCAACTACTACGACACCGCCCATCCGTACCACGACGGGAAATCCGAAGGGGCGCTCGGCAGATCT
>CAZMXF010000263.1:0-4173 GCA_964570015.1 uncultured Oscillospiraceae bacterium
TGTGGTTGCCGTACTCGCCCTTTCCGTTGATGATCAGGGCCGGGCCGAAGCTCACACCGTCGCGGATGCCGTCTTCGACCGCCTCTTCAGAGTCATAATCGCCGACATGGAGAATGTTGTTCCTGTCCAGTCCGCAGAAGGTACGGGTCGACGTCCCTTCGTGGAAGATCTCTCCTCCCACCACCGTCAGGCCGTCCGGATATCCGCCGGTTCCGCCGCCCTCCGGGTCATAGAAGCCGCCGCCGTTGACACCGCCGAGCGCGTCATAGCGCTTGGCAAGCTCATCCAGCGTCAGGCCGTAGCCGCCGTAAACCTCGGGCTTGCCGACAAAGACGCGGCCCGGGTCGAGGATGATGATCATCTTCCCGACAAAGCCCTTTTTCTTTACGTCCACGATGATGATGCCGTCACCGTCTTCATCGACATAACCGTAATCGTCCGCCTGAGGCCCGGTTTCCTCTTCTCCGGGCTGCGTCTGCTGGTTCGCTTTAACGGTGATGAGGCTGGTATCGGTGGCCTCGGTGTTGTTGATGGACCAGTGCTCGTTGAAGATGGTGTCCGTCTCTTCCTGTGTCAGGAAGATCTGTGGAATAAAGTCAAAACGCCTTGTCCACATCATGGTCATGACGAAGGAGTCTCTCAGCGCGGGAGACGGTCCCTTTACCAGGATCCATTCCAGCGTCAGGCCGAAAATGCCACCTACTATGATCGTTGCCAGGATCAGGCCGAACACACGGTCAATGAACCGGACAAGGGCGCTGCCCCCGGATTTCTTTTTCTTTTTTTTCATAGCTGAGCCTTTCCAGTGTATCAGGACATGTCAAAAAAACGAACTGCTTTTTCTGTCAAACTGCTCACATTTTACTTTTAATATGTTTTATACTTATAGTCAAACATAGATATTTTAGCATAACTAAAGGGCCTTGACAAGCAGAATTTCTTTGCAAAATGCAAATCAGAAAGAATCTTTCGACGCGGGGGATTGTAAAAATCTCCGCTTTCCATTATAATACAATTTGATCCCGTTTTTGATCCACCAGACAGACAAGGAGCATGCACATGCGTACGAAATATTTATGGCTCTCCGTCGTGACCGGTGCCGCGGTCGGTGCAGCCTCTTACTATCTGAAGAAAAAGCTTCTATCCTCCGCGCCTGCGGCTGCTTCCGGCACGGCTTCCCCGTCGGAGGATCCTGTGTCAGCCGCTCCGAAGAAGGAAGCCGTTTACAGCTTCATCTCTGGCTTCAAGGATGCCGCTGCGATTGAATTCTGCTTTAACTACGACCCGGACCGTTTTCACTTTGCTGTGGTCGAGGATGACTTCCTGACGGAATCCGGCGACTCGCACGTTGGGATTCTGACCGGGGAAGCTTTCTCGGTCCAGTTTGAGTACGGCACCTATTACAACGGCGAGGACTTCGCCCTTTTCACCCAGGAACTCTCCTCCCGCCATCCCGATCTCGACACTGCTGTCTACGGCGCTCTGACCGGTGTGAAGTTCCGCGACGGTGACAATTTCTGCCTTGCCTTCCCGATTCCGGAGGATGCGCACAGCTATCTGCTCCTCACGCTGGTAAAGGCGCCGGATAACGATGATGAACTTGAGGCCATTCCTGACACGGCGGACTTCCGCAGCCTTCTGAATTCCGCTTCCTTCCGCCGCGTTTGACAGCAAAGGAGACTACTTATCATGAAAAGCAACAAGACTACCGCCCTGCTGATGCTTCTGGTTTTTCTGCTGGTTGTGTCAGTTGTAATCATTTTTCTGACGGGGCTTGACCGTCCCGCTTCAACCTCCAACCCGTATCAGAACGTCACCGCATCCGCGGTGCCGACCGTTGCGGTAGAAACGCCGGCGCCAACCCCGACCCCGGAGGCCACTCCGACGCCCACTCCCGTGCCGACCAACGCGCCGGTCTACTATCCGCCTTCCACCTCGATGCCCTCTCAGGTCGCTCAGCCGGTCAGCACCGCAACGCCGCCTCCGGCCGGCGTGAGTGTGCCCTCCGGAACCGGCGCAGCCACGACTTCAACCAACACGGGCACTGCGGCTTCCACTCCCATTCCTGGTGCTGACGCCAACATGCTGCCGGCCCAGGATCTGATCCCGATCGTTCCCGGTGCCAACACGGCTGCCTCCGGGAACACGGACGCCGGCAACGCCGCGTCGGTGATTCCCACCGGCACCAGCCTCGGCAGCGGCACTTTCCGCTCCGATTCCGGCACTTCCATCAACATCCACGCCGACTGGACCGCACTGGTCAGCGGCCCGAACACGGTCGATATTACCGTGACGGCCTACGTCGACTCCTACAGTCTTTACACCACCGCCTCGCCAGATGTGCTGAACATCGCCGTCGACGGGCAGTACTTCTCCCTCGCCTCCCCGGCGATCGAGATTCCGACCACCACCCAGCCCGTCTCCACGAAGATCAACAGCCGCACCGTGACTGTTACGCTCTCCGGCGGCGACACCCGGGCCATTCCGGTCGAGGTTATCTGGCATTATCGCGGCACTTACGGTGGAACCTATCTCGACTCCATCGAGTGCGGCGGGAACATCACCCTCAGCCGCTGAACGGTTCCTGATCCCCCTGCCGATCTATTCCCCGCCCTCTCCCGGGGCGGGGTTCTTCTTCCGTCGACTCCGCCCCGCCCCGCTATCAAAATCCATCGAAAGGCTGGTCTGTCTTATGCGTACACAGGAACAGGTAAATGAAATTGTCCGGCGGCTGCTGGCCGGATACCCGGAGGCGCTCTGCTCTCTGGAGTACGGAAAGGACTACGAGCTGCTCTTCTCCGTCCGGCTTTCCGCACAGTGCACGGACGAACGGGTCAACATGGTGACTCCCGCCCTGTTTGCACGTTACCCCACGCTGGAAGCCTTCGCCGGGGCTGATGTCGCGGAGGTCGAGGAATACGTCCATTCCTGCGGCTTCTACCACGCCAAGGCGCGGGACATCGTAAATTGCGCAATTGTTCTTCTGGAAAAGCATAACGGAAAGGTCCCCGACACCATGGAAGAGCTCGTGAAGCTCCCCGGCGTCGGCCGCAAGACCGCAAACCTCCTGCTCGGTGATCTCTACCGGGTTCCCGGCTCCGTGGTGGTGGATACGCACTGCATCCGTATCTCCAACCGGCTCGGCCTTGTGGATAACCTCAAGGAGCCCGAAAAAATAGAAACAGCCCTCCGGAAGATTCTTCCTCCGGAGAGCTCCTCTGACTTCTGTCACTGTATCGTTTTGCACGGCCGTGCCGTCTGCGACGCCCGCAGCCCGCAGTGCGAAAAGTGCTGCCTGCGGGATCTCTGCCAGGCTTATGAACAGGGTACCGTCCTGAAGCCGGCCGCCCGGTCTCAGCGCACGCGGAAGGCGTAGCTCGTCTCGCTGTGCAGGTGGGCGCCCGCCCGGAGCACCGGAGACGGGAAGCCATAGCAGTTCATCGCGTTCGGATACAGCTGGGTCTCGAAGCAGGCCGCATAGCGCTTGTCGATCACGGAGCCGCCCTTTCCTTTCCGCTCCGTCAGGAAATTACCCGAATAGAGCTGCATGCCGGGCAGGTCCGTCTCCACGGTCATCTCGATCCCGGTTTCCGGGCTGTAGAGAACCGCCGCTTTCGCTCCGCAGAGCACATAGTTGTGGTCATAACCGCCCGCGCGTTTCAGCTGCTCATTTTCGGCGCCGATGTCGGCGCCGATTTCCTTTTCCGTACGGAAATCAAACGGCGTCCCTTCCACCTTCAGCAGTGCGCCGGTCGGCAGGCAGCCGCCGTCGTTCTCAGCGAAGCGTTCCGCAAACAGCTGCAGGCGGTGCTTCAGCACGCTCCCGCCGCCGCTGAGATTGAAGTAGCTGTGGTTGGTCAGATTCACCAGCGTATCGGCATCGGTGTCCGCGTCATAGGTGATGCAGAAGCGGTTGTCCTCCGTCAGCCGGAACAGCACCTGGACTTTCAGGTTTCCGGGGTAGTTCTCTTCTCCGTCCGGGGATGTCCTCCAGCAGAGCAGGCTCTCGTCCTGGGCGGCCATGCGCCAGAACTTCTTGTCAAAGCCCTCTTTGCCACCGTGCAGGTGGTTTTCCCCGTCGTTTTTGTCGAGGACATAGGTTTTCCCGTTCAGGGAGAATTCCGCCTTGCCGATCCGGTTTCCGACCCGCCCGATGGTCGCGCCGAGGTAGTC
>CAZMXF010000264.1:0-4157 GCA_964570015.1 uncultured Oscillospiraceae bacterium
GAGATCTGTACATCTGCAGATATAGAACGCCCAATGTTCTATTATCATTTCAAAGACAAGTATGACCTTGTGGCATGGATGTTCTGTACGGATGCTTGCGGAAAAGACATCACCTCTATTACATCTGCTGCAGCCGGGATGAACTATTCTTCTAAAGCAGCTCCCGGATATCGGTATCTGTTTCCCACAAATTTTTGTTTTTGAGTTTCTATTTCGTGGCTTATGCCGCCAGTGCTTCGGCTGCGCCTTCTTTTCTCTGGGTGTTGGCAGCCATGACAAGAAGGGCGTTGATGGCCACACTCACGATGGCAGAGACAGGAGAACCTCCGCCAACGATCGCCCAGGTCAGGTTGATCGCTGCGAGCACCAGGCTGATGATGGCGAATACAAACGCGGGCTGTGCTTTGCTCGGGTCCTTAGCCGCACGGCGGGACAGAATTCCTTCCACGAGGGAAAAGCAGCCCATGACGAGCATCGCACCACCGGCCACAAGCACGAGGGAACCGGATACGCCGGCTTCGACCTGGTCCATGGGAATTGCCCCGGAGGCCATAAGACCGCCGCCCGTAAGGGTTAGGACGCTGCCGAGGAGGACCAATACACCCAAAATGATATCCACGATTCCGAGAACTTTCAGAATGCTCTTGCTGGTTTGAACTGACATTTTTATAATCTCCTTTTTTTGTTTTTTAATTTATGAGGTCTGTCGGCCTCTGTTTTTTGTTTACGGACGCAGTATAGCACGGGGATTATCACAATAATGTCACAGCCGAAAAAGTATTTTTGAAAAAAGAAATTCCGAGGAACTGTGAGTGCAGATCCTCGGC
This sequence comes from uncultured Oscillospiraceae bacterium, assembly GCA_964570015.1. GTDB lineage: Bacteria > Bacillota > Clostridia > Oscillospirales > Oscillospiraceae > Limivicinus. The sequence goes on from CAZMXF010000264.1 coordinate 828, forward strand.
TTTCCAGAAATTAATATTACAGCATAAGGCTTGATTTGTTAGGATTCTTTTGTCATTTTCAGGATCAGTGAGATTGTAAGAAAACTTCTGACTTTCACTCCAGTTCCACGGTTGCAGGGGGCTTGGAGGTGATGTCATAGAAGACGCGGTTGACCCCCGGGACCTCATTGACGATCCGGACCGAGACCCGATCCAGCACCTCATAAGGGATCCTGCTCCAGTCGGCGGTCATGAAATCGCCCGTCTGGACACTGCGCAGCACGACCGCATAGTCGTAACTCCGCCCGTCGCCCATCACCCCGACCGAGCGCATGTTGGAGAGCGCCGCAAAGTACTGGCTCATCTGATCCTGCAGACCGGCTTTCGCGATCTCGTCCCGGAAGATCCAGTCTGCTTCGCGTACCATGTCCAGCTTCTCCTTCGTGAGTTCTCCGATCACGCGAATGCCGAGTCCCGGCCCCGGGAACGGCTGTCTGGTCACCAGGTATTCCGGCAGTCCCAACTCTCTTCCGAGGTCGCGCACTTCGTCCTTGAAAAGCATGCGCAGGGGTTCGATGATTTCCCGGAAGTCCACATAATCGGGCAGTCCGCCCACATTGTGGTGGCTCTTGATCACGGCCGCCTCCCCTGCTCCGGACTCGATCACATCGGGATAGATCGTCCCCTGGGCCAGGAAATCGACCCGGCCGATCTTTTTGGCTTCCGCTTCAAAGACACGGATAAACTCTTCTCCGATGATCTTTCGCTTCCGTTCCGGTTCGGTCACACCTGCCAGACGGGAAAGGAAGCGCTCCTCGGCGTTCACACGGATGAAATTCAGATCCCAGCGGGAGAATGCCGTTTCTACTTCATCGCCTTCGTTTTTGCGCATCAGTCCGTGATCGACAAAGACACAGGTCAGCCGCTTCCCGACTGCTTCCGCCAGCAGAGCCGCTGCCACGGAAGAATCCACTCCGCCGGAGAGTGCCAGCAGCACTTTTCCATCTCCGACTTTTTTCCGAACTGCGTCAAGGGCAGTCTGTTTGAAGTCCGCCATGGTCCAGTCTCCGCTCGCCCCGCAGACCTCATACAGGAAATTGCGCAGCATTTGGCTGCCGTACTCGGTATGATTAACCTCCGGATGAAACTGCACTCCATATAATCTCCTGCTCTCATCACAGATCCCCACCGTGGGGCAGACCTCGGACTTCGCCACCAGGCGGAAACCCTCCGGCACCTTCGCCATGAAGTCCCCATGGCTCATCCAGGTGATGCTCTCTTCCGGCAAGCCTCGAAACAGCGCACAGTCTGTATCGAAGGATGTCAAGGTCTTTCCATACTCCCGGGCGCTGTTCTCCTGCGCCGCGGTCACACAGCCCCCCAGCTCCTGTGCCAGCAGCTGGCAGCCGTAACAGATCCCGAGGATCGGAACGCCAAGGGTATAGACACCGGGATCCACATGGGGAGAGCGCTCCGCATAGACACTGTTCGGTCCGCCGGTAAAGATGATCCCGATGGGATCATAGGCCCGGATCTCTTCCAGCGTCATCGTCCACGGATGCACTTCGCAGTAGACACGGCAGGCTCTCACCCGCCGTGCGATCAGTTGATTATACTGCCCGCCGAAATCCAGAATCAATATCTTCTGAACATTCTGTATATTCAAATTCGTCTGCCTCCGTATCTGTGTTTTTCCGGTTTCTGTTGATCCGTCAGTCTGGTGTCGCCCGGATGAAAATGCGGAAGAACAGGTGAAGTCTTACTTCTTCATCTCCAGGGATGCTTGGATGAAACCGTGGAAGATCGGATGGGGACGGTCCGGTCTGCTCTTGAATTCCGGATGGAACTGAACGCCGACAAAGAACGGATGTCCCGGGAGTTCCACCGCTTCCACGATATAGTCGTCCGGACTCATCCCGCTGAGCAGCAGTCCATGTTCCGTCAGGATCTCCCGGTAGTCGTTGTTGAACTCATAGCGGTGGCGGTGCCGCTCCTGTACCTGTTCCGTGCCGTAGCAGCGTCGCAGCAGGCTTCCCTCCCGAAGTTTGCAGGGATAGGCCCCGAGGCGCAGGGAACCTCCCTTGTCCACCTCATCGCTCTGGTCCGGCAGAAAGTCTATCACCTTGTGCGGGCTCTCCGGATCCAGTTCACCGGAGCTCGCGCGCTCAAGCCCGCAGACATCCCGCGCGTATTCGATCACCGCCACCTGCATGCCGAGGCAGATTCCGAAATACGGGATGCCGTGTTCTCTGGCATAGCGGACCGTGGTGATCATTCCCTCCACGCCGCGGCTGCCGAAACCGCCCGGGACGATGATCCCGTCACACTCCCGGAAAAGCTCCGGTGCAGTTTTCTCCGTCACACTCTCGCTGTTGATCCAGTCGATCTCCACCGCGGAGTCACAGGCATAGCCCGCATGCCTCAAGGCTTCGGCTACGGAGAGATACGCATCGTGCAGCTGCACGTACTTTCCGACCAGTCCGATGCGGACATTTCTCTTCAGATGATGGATCCGCTGTACCAGCTCGGTCCAGCCGGAGAGTTCCGGTGCCTTGGTCCAGAGCCCCAGTTCACGGCAGACGATGAGCGAGAAGTTCTCTTCTTCCAGCATCAGCGGCGCCTCGTAAAGCACCGGAAGGGTTCGGTTTTCGATCACGCAGTCCGGCTTGACATTGCAGAACATGGCGATCTTTCGGAAAATTTCCTCTTCCAGCGGTTCATCACAGCGCAGGACGATGATGTCCGGGCTGATGCCCATCCCCTGCAGTTCCTTGACCGAGTGCTGGGTCGGCTTGGTCTTGTGCTCCTCGCTGCCGCTCAGGAAGGGAACCAGTGTTACGTGGATATAGCAGACGTTCCCTTTCCCCTGTTCCAGTCCCACCTGTCTCGCGGCCTCCAGAAACGGCTGGCTCTCGATGTCACCGGTGGTGCCGCCGATTTCGGTGATGACGACGTCCGCATCCGTCTTCTTGCCGACGGAGTAGATGAATTCCTTGATCTCCTGGGTGATATGCGGGATTACCTGAACAGTCTGTCCCAGGTACTCGCCCCGCCGTTCCTTGTTCAGGACATTCCAGTACACTTTTCCGGTGGTGAGGTTTGACCAGCGATTGAGGTTCTCATCGATGAAGCGCTCGTAGTGTCCCAGATCCAGGTCGGTCTCCGAGCCGTCCTCCGTCACATAGACTTCTCCGTGCTGATAGGGGCTCATGGTTCCGGGATCCACGTTGATGTAGGGATCCAGTTTCTGGGCCGCAACCTTCAGGCCCCTGGCCTTCAGCAGCCGTCCCAGGGATGCCGCCGTGATGCCTTTTCCGAGTCCGGAGACCACACCGCCGGTTACAAAAATAT
>CAZMXF010000265.1:0-4135 GCA_964570015.1 uncultured Oscillospiraceae bacterium
GAGCTTATGCGTCGTGTGCGGCAATGACCGCTTCAAAGACCGCCGAGCGGAAGGCCCTGGCCTCCAGTGCACGTACCCCCTGAATCGTGGTTCCCCCGGGAGAGCAGACTGCGTCCTTCAGCTCCCCGGGATGTCTGCCGCTTTCGAGGATCAGCTTGGCTGAACCCAGCACCATCTGCGCCGAGAGCCGGATTGCATCCTTCCGGGGAATTCCGCAGGCTACCGCCGCGTCCGCCAGTGCTTCCACAAACAGATCCACATAGGCCGGCCCGCAGCCGGAGACCGCCATTCCCGCCTCCATCAGGCGCTCTTCGATCTTCATAAAGCATCCCGCATGCCGCATGGCCCGGAGAAAGCTCTGCACTTCCTCCTCGCGTACTTCTTCGCTGCAGCTATACAGAATCATGCCCTCGCCCACCGCCACCGGCGTGTTCGGCATGATCCGGATTATCGGGAGATGCTCTCCCAGCTCGTCCTGCAGCTTCCGGATCGGGATCCCCGCTACCATGGAAACGACGACAAAGCGCCCCTCCCGCCTCTGCAGAAGCGGCCGCAGCGTCTCACAGAGAGTCGGGAGCACTACCGGCTTCACGCCCAGAAAGAGCAGGTCGGCACCTGCAACTGCTCCGGCGTGATCCGTGACAATTCCGCCGATTTCGGCGCGGAGCTTCTCCGCCTTTTCCGGATGCCGGTTCACCAGCAGCAGCTCGTTGTCTTCCTCGAGTTCAGCGGCCCTCGCCAGTGCTCCTCCCATGTTTCCTGTCCCGATAAATGCCAGTTTCATTTTGAATTCTCCCCTTTTGTGTTCCGTCTGCAGAGCGTCCCGCTCAGTTTCTCTTCCGGAGCTTCTGTTTTTTCCCGTCGGGCGTGACGATATAGGTGTTCTCCAGCACCTGTTCCGCGCCGCGCCGCCACTCGGCGATATATTCTTTCCGCAGTGCGTCCCGCTCGGTTAGTTCCTCCTGCGTCAGCTCCCGCTCTTTGGCCAGCTTCGCCAGTTCGTTGATTCGGTTCAGTTTCGAGTTTTCCATTGTTTCTCCGTTTCTTCGGCCGCCTGTTCAGATGATGTCGATCTGGCAGCTTCGCATGGTAGCCAGTGCCGCCTCATGGAGCGCAGGTGTCACGCCGGCGCAGCAGGAGGCATCCACCGAGATCGGTGCCTCGGGGAAATGTGCCTTCAGAAGCAGCGCATTGCTGACCACACAGATGTCGGTGCACAGTCCGATCAGCTCGATGGAAAATTCCTCTCCGTCGGCAACCTCTGTCATCAGATGCGGCAGTGTGGTCGAGCCAAAGGTGTATTTCTGCACCTTATAATGGGGCAGCTCCTCTACTGCCTCACTGACCCGGGCATCCAGCTCCCAGCCGGGGGTGCCGTAAATGCAGTGCGGAACCGGCAGCTTTTTCCCTTCCGCAGAGTCCAGATAGTCGTCAAAGTGGGTGTCGTAGGTGACGAAGATCTCTCCGTCGAATCCATGGATCTTTTCGATCACCTCCGGGACAATGGCGGCAGCCTCCGGTGTGCCCAGCGCACCATCTACAAAATCCTTCTGCATGTCCACTACGACAAGATAGTGCTTCATTTTCAAGTTCCTCCAGGGTTCTGCAGGTCGGTCGGCAGCATGCATCAATTTCGTGTCCGTTCCGCCGGATCGTCAGCCTGCAATATATGGCAAACTATATCACATCGCGCGCTCCCTGTCCACATAATCCGAAGCAGCTCTTCCTATCCTTATATCCTTCTTACATAATAATATATCAATAATATATCATATGTATTTTGGAGAAAATCCATTGACCTTCCGCATCGATCATGATATTCTTGAACCACAGAACCGGATGATCCGACAAAGTTCGAATCTGACCGAAAGGAGTCTTGATATGATTAGCAAGCCTGTTCTTCACAGCACACCGGCAAAGGGTCTCTGCCTCCCTCTCCTCCTTCTGCTGATAATGGCCCTGTTGACCGGTATTGCGATCGTCCCTGCAGGAGCTGCCTATTCGGAGGCGGATTATGTCATCAGTGCCGCCGGCGAACTGAAACAGTATAAAGGATCAGATACCGAGGTCGTTATTCCCTCCGAGGTCCGCGTGATCGACAGCTCCGCCTTCTCCGGCAAGCAGCGGCTCAGCTCCGTTGTGATTCCCGAGGGCGTCACCGAGATCCGAAGCAACGCCTTCTATAACTGCTCCGGCCTGAAACAGATTTCTTTTCCGCAGTCCGTCACCCTTATTGGGAACCAGGCTTTTGCCAACTGTGACAGCCTTGAGACGCTGGATCTGCCGGACGGTCTGGTCACCATCGGTGAAAACGCTTTCTATGACTGTGACCGCCTGCTGTCGCTCACGGTTCCGGACAGCGTGGAAGAACTCGCCAAAGGCGCCTTCAGCAGCTGCGACAAGCTGGCGGAGGTAACGCTCGGGACCGGGGTACGGAAGCTCGGCAACGCCGTTTTCAGCGGCTGTTCATCGTTGACTGCCGTTCACTTTTCCGAAGGACTTCTCGAGATCGGCAACAACGCCTTTACTTCCTGTCCGATTCGGGAACTGATCTTCCCAGACAGTCTGTCTAAGATGGATGTCTCCGCCGTCAATTCCACCAGCGCTTCCGACCCGCTCAAGAAAAACCTGGTCAAGGTCCATTGGCCCTACGGCCTTCCGACCGTCACCCAAAGCCAGTTTGCCGGGTTCCAGGCCCTCGCGGAGGTCGACATTCCCGAAGGAGTCACGGAGATTGGCAGCAGCGCCTTCATCAACTGTCCCATGCTGGAGGACATTTCCCTGCCGGAGTCTCTGAATTCCATTGGGTATCAGGCGTTCAAGTCCTGTTCCCGTCTGGCTTCGATCCGTCTCCCACAGCGACTGAAGCTCATCGACAGCAATGCTTTCTGCGACTGTGACGCGCTGGCACATCTGGAGGTTCCCGACAGCGTCGCGGAAATCGGCGAGTCCGCCTTCAACGGCTGTGACGCTCTCACTGACGTCGTACTCGGTTCCGGCGTCCGGAAGATCGGCATTTCCGCCTTCCACAACTGCAGCTCCCTGACCAGCATCTCCCTGCAGGAGGGAATTGAAGACATCGGCAGCAATGCCTTTACCTTCAGTCCATTCAGGGAACTCATTCTCCCGGACAGCGTCACCAAAATGCCTTCCGGCGCAATCAACTCCAACAAGCCCAAAGACCCCATCTACAACAGTCTGAAGAAGGTCCACTGGCCTGCCCGCATGTTCACGGTGACTGACAGCCAGTTCACCGGATTCCAGGTTCTGGAAGAAGTCGAGATACCCGAAGGTGTCACGGCCATCGGAACAAGCGCTTTCCACGGCTGTCCGGCGCTGCTGCGCATGGAACTGCCCAATTCCGTCACGGAAATCGGCGCCAATGCCTTCTATTCCTGCGTATCCCTGGGTGAAGTGTTCTTCTCTGACCACCTCAAGACCATCGGAGAGAGTGCTTTCTATGATTGCGATCGGCTGCTGACCGTGGAACTCCCGGACAGCGTCGCCGCCATCGGAGCGTCGGCGTTCAGCGCCTGCGATCGGCTGTCCAGTGTTTCTCTCGGAAGCGGTCTGCGTACCATCGGCACCTACGCCTTTAACAGCTGCCCGCAGCTCACCGCCGTCTTCTTCAAGGAGGGGCTGGAGACTGTCTCCGCCAACGCCTTCACCAACAGTCCCATCGCCGAACTCGACTTCCCGGACAGTGTCATTACGCTGACTCCCTCCGCCCTCAATTCCGGAAAGAACGGTGACATCCTGAAGACCAGCCTGAAGCGGATCCACTGGCCTGCCGGGGTAAAAGTGATCGCCGACAGCCAGTTTATGGACTTTACCGCCCTGGAAGAGATCGACATTCCGGATACCGTAACCGCCATCGGCGCCAGTGCGTTCTACCGCTGCGGAGTCTTGAACAACGTTGTGATTCCGGATTCCGTTAATACGATCGGTACACGCGCCTTCTTCCAGTGCGTCGGGCTCCGGGATCTTACCATGCCGGAGCGCCTGAAGTCCGCCAGCACCGTTGCGTTTGAGGGCTGCGACAATCTGGTGATTCAGTATTCCTGATTCCGTGTCCGCGGAACACCAAACTCTCCCGGAAAGGAATCTGCGAAATGAAAACCGTCGAATTGTTTTA
>CAZMXF010000266.1:0-4131 GCA_964570015.1 uncultured Oscillospiraceae bacterium
GGTTCATGCGGATGGCGACATACATGCTTCTCCCGGTATCCGCGAGATGCGTCAGGGGGCCGAGACCCTCCCGGCAGATGACGGCGGAAACCTTGCTGGTCTCGGAGGGCTTCGCCTCGGAGATCCGGAATCGGTCCCCGTAGGGTGGGAAGTCATATCCGTCCGTTGCCACGTCGAACACCTCGTGGAGCAAGTCCGGCGTAATGTTGAAGTCACGGATGGCAAAAATCGGGTGGCGGTTGGAAGCAATCAGCTCCTGCAGGGCCGTGCGGATCTCGGGCAGACCGATGTAGTTGATCTTGAAGATCCCGTACAGCACGCCGTCGATGGCGAGCAGCACCGTCGTCCTGTCCACCAGGCGGTAAGGCACCTTGACATTCATCAGCTGCATCAGGTCCGAGCTGCCGCACAGAACCGTGCTACCTTCAATCCGTCCCTGGAGGCCTCCGCCGGCCAGCCACTGGAAGTCCTCCACCTGGCGCATGCGGCAGTTGTTCTTCTCCATCAGCTCCGCAAAGCTCGGCGCAAGTCCGGAACCGGAAGCGGCAATCATGCTCCCCGCAAAGCCGATGACCCGCTCCGCGCTGTCGTCGGCAAAGATGCGCACGGTCTCGATGGAGACGGTTTCCTCCGGGAACAGATCCCGGTCGGTCACGATCAGGTTCCGGCTGCAGCCGATGTCATGGATACCGGACCAGCCCGCGACGGCTGCTCCGCTGGAGAATATTCTCCCGGACCCGATGAAGAACGGCAGTGCAAACGCGAGCAGCGCCGTCACCGGGACCGCGCAGGACAGAATCGCGGAGAGAATGTAGAGATAATCTCCCATGCTGTGCTTGACCAGTCCCGTCAGCAGCGAAAAGACCATCGCAACAAGCAGCTGGAGCAGGGCACTCCTGGAAAACAGCGCCTCGTCCGGGGGCGTCTCTTCCGCCCGGCGCACGAAGCCCGCCGAAGGACGCACTGACTTCAGCAGCGTCAGATCGCCCTTTGCCCGTACGCCCTCTTCCGCCGTCACACAGTAGACACGTTTCCCGATGGCGGGGACACGGGTAGACTTTCTAAGGGCACGGGCCGACAGCAAGGATGAAAACAGAATTCCCATGAGGGCAAGACTGGAGAAGAGGCACAGCGGAATATGTGGCGTACCGAAGCCGCCAACCGCCACGATCAGTGCGTCGAACGAACTGATCAGGCAGGCCAGGACGGCCAGCTGATCGGCTCCGAAACGCCTCCGGGTCAGGTTCACCGCCGCATTGGTGACCACATCCAGGCAGAGCAGCATGATCGTCAGCTGCAGCCCGAGGCACATCGCCGCCGAAACCTTGGCGGTCTTCAGCATGCCGCTCACCGGAAGCCCCAATGTCAGGTATGCCAGGATGGCCAGGATCACCAGTCCGATCTGGAATCTCATGCGGAGCATGGTCACCTGGGAGCCGTAATAGCGGGAGGCATTGGCCACGTTGACCTCTTTCCCAAGGTCCTCGCTGTCGTCCTCCATGGTGGCGGTGCTTTCGCGGTTTCCAACCCCGTTCAGGCGGATCCACAGCGTCATCAGCTCGTTCAGGATCCACTGTCCGAAAGACGGGAAGTCGCCGGAATACAGGATCTCGTCATCCTCTTCCGGATTATAGGTGTCATCCGGTTCCGGCGTCTGGCCGGCTTCCGCTTTGGCCTCGCCCTCACCCGCCGGTTTGTCTTCTCCGGAGGGTGCGGTTTCCGGTTTTGCCTGTCCGTTCGGGACATAGTCCTCGAAGCTCGCGTAAGCCTTCGGCTCGTTCAGGGCCCGTTTCCTGCCGGGGCGGGATTCTCCCAGGCCGTGCAGCAGTTTTCTCAGCCGGCCGGCGGGTTCCTCGTCCTCTTCGGTTTCTCCGGTCTCTTCCTCCGATCCCGGAGTTCCCGGCGTCTCCGCCTTCAGCTCCTGATCGGCGTCTCCGGAATCGGCAGGGGTCTCCCCGGCCGGCACCGAAACGTCGGATTCTTTGTCCAGCAGCTCCCAGCTGCCGTCCGGTACATCCGGCTCCGGCAGATGCTCATCCTGCGGCTCTTCCGGAGGGAAGTCTTCCTCAACGAAATATTCCTTTGTTTTCTTTTCCGGCGCAGGGGATGGCACGGGCTCCGGTTCCGGTTTTGACTTCAGCCTGGACCTGAGGTTCAGGTTCAGATTCAGTTTCCGTCGGGACTTTCCCCCGCTCTCGGTTGCCGGTGCCGCTTCCGTCTGCTTCTGCTCCGTGGCGTCGCTGATCACGGGCTCGGCAGGGGCCGCGGGTTTCGGCTTCGGTTTTCTCTCTTCACGCTTTGGGATCGCATAAGCCTTGGGGATCACGCTGTTGATCGCGGCGTCCAGGTCCGCGAGTGCATCGTCCGCGGCGTGTGCTCCGCCGGCTTTTTTCCCGATTCCCGGCATGTCAGCGTAGATCGGATGCTGGTCCCCCAGCATGAATTCCCTCAGGATATCCCGGAAGTCCGGAGAGTTCTCCGCAAAAAGCGGTTCCTCCGCCGGGATGTGTGGCCGCTCTTCCCCGTGTCCCGGTTCAAACGGGGCCTCTGCCTTCCGATCCTGCTCTCCGCCGTCCGGGGACTTCTGCGCTTCCTCTGACGCGGGTGCGGTTTCTCCCGGTTCCGGATCCGCAAACATCCGAAACAGCGCGGTATAGTCGACATCGCCGGCATCCGCCGGAATGTCCTCCGGAGGCGAGTCCGGAAAGTCTTCCACGATCTGTTGTTTCTTGCGGCGATTCTTTCGCTCTTTTCTGTTTTTTCCTGTCTTTTCGGCCTTTTCGGGCTTGACACGCGCCGCACTCTCTGCGTTTGAGAGAGAGTCGGACTTGTTGTTCTCAGATACGGCTTCTGCCGGATCCGCGGAAATCTCCAGAGTCTGCAGAGCCTCCGGAGCCACTGATTCTGCAGCTATCTGACTCTCCTCCTCATCTATCTGCACAGCGGGAGAAGACGGCTTGGCCGGTTTCTTTTTGGCTGCCGGTTTCACAGCAGGCTGTTCATATGCGTCAAACAGATAGGGATCGAACTCGTTCATCGACAGAGCTTCTTCGTCCCACATGTTCTGATCCACGGTGCCGCTGTCCCAGTCACCCGAAAACTCTGACAGAATCTCTTCCAGTGTGTATTCTGTTTTTTCCTCATACACGCCGGAAACCGATTCTGCCGGATCCTGACGCAGATCCGTTTTCTGGTTCCATTTCTCCCGCTTCATACTTACCCCGTTCCGTCGTCAAAACGACGATCAGATTTTTCTTCTGTGTATTTCCTTCTGTTCAGAGACTGCGCTGGCGCATGATTTCGTACATCACGATTGCGCCGGCCACAGATGCGTTCAGGGATGAGATCTTTCCTTTCATCGGTAGGGACAGGACAAAGTCGCAGCTTTCACGGACCAGCCTGCCCATCCCGGTGCCTTCAGACCCGATCACGAGCGCCACCGGCCCGGTCAGTTCCGTCTTCCACAGCGGGCTGCTTCCGTCCGCTGCGGTGCCGTAAATCCAGACCCCGTGGGCCTTCAGCTCGTCGAGCGCCGTCCGGAGATTCGCCACCCTGGCCACCGGCAGATGCTCCGCCGCGCCAGCGGAGGCCTTGTTCACCACCGCGGTCAGTCCGGCGCTTCTGCGCTTCGGGATGATCACGCCGTGGGCTCCGGCGCACTCTGCCGAGCGGATGATGGCGCCGAGGTTGTGGCTGTCAGTGATCTCGTCACAGACGACAATGAAAGGATCCTCTCCGAGTTCTTCCGCCCGGTCCAGGATATCCTGCACCGTGACGTAATCCCGCACCGCACAGACCGCGATCACGCCCTGATGCGCATGGGTCTCGCTCATCCCGTCGAGCTTGCGCCGGTCGCACTCCACCACCGTGATGCCCTTTTCCCTCGCCACGGTGGAGATAAAGCCGAGAGTCCGATCCCCGTCTCCGCCGGCGATGTAGATCTTGTCGATCGGCCTTCCGGCCCGCAGGGCTTCCGTAATGGCGTTACGGCCTTCAATCAGCTCGTTTTCGATTCCGTTTGTATGTTCCATACCGTTCTCCAGCTGCCGGTCTTCTCTGGCATACCGGCATCCTCTTCAGCACTAAATATTCGAATACAAATTACAATATAACACAAGATACAGAAAATGG
>CAZMXF010000267.1:0-3888 GCA_964570015.1 uncultured Oscillospiraceae bacterium
CTTGGCCTGTCGGCGGCTGCGGCGGCCAATGTGCAGAAGAGCCGGTCTATCTCCGAGATCAAGGATGATGTCAATGTCCATGTCGGCGGCAGGATGTCCGTCACTTCGGAAAACCGTACGGAAGCGCTGGCAAAGGCGAATGGCAGCACCGTCGATTCCGGTACCGGAATCGGCGTGGGAGGGGCTCTGAACTTTGTGGATATCGAAAATATCGCCCGGGTCGGCACCGGAACGGTGCACGCCGGATCGCTGAATGTATCCGCCATTACCCGGGAGAAGTCTCCGGAATACACAGGCCGACCGATTAATAATAAGGACAAAGCTGATGTAGAAAGTTTCATAAAGGAAACGGTGTGATACTATGACAGCCATCAGAACCAGAAGATCTGCCTGGGTGATCTGCTGACCAATGAAAACGGCATCGCGAAGGATCTCCTGGATGACATTGTCGACGACGCGGTTAAAGAGATCACGGACTCCGGCGAGCTTTTCGATTTCATCGGCGATATCGACATCGGGAAATGGATTGATACAGTCCTGAATGAACCCAAGATGCATTCGATCGGGGACAAGATCGCGATCCCGGTCCTTGCCGTGGTCGGCATTTTCGTCCAGATTCCGGACACAGAACTGGATAAATACAGAGATAATTTTGTCGATACCTTCAAAGAGACCTATATGCAGTACCTGAAAGATGAAGTTACCGGTATGGTGGGGGGCATCCTGGAGAGCACTTTTGAATTTGCGCTTATCTATCATGATAAGGACAGATTCGTCAATGAGGTGAAAAAAGAAACCAAGCGGATGTCCAAAGACATCTTCAAAAGAGCTTTGAATAAAGCGGTGAAGAAATCACTGAAAACGTTGAAGTGGACGACGGACGACATTCTGGATGATGTCTTAGATGAGCTGGATCCCAGCGGAAACCTGGCGGAAAATGTGGATCTGGACGATATCGTCGGCCTGTTCAGCAGTTCGGACGGAAGCAGCGGACAGAGCACCGAAGGAAAAACGACAAAAGACGATATCAACAACCTGGATTACTCCTTCAGCGATGCTATTGACGAGATCGCGGATGATCTGTCCGGGGAACTGTCTGAATCAATCTGCTCGGGTGAAAAGCTGGATGCGGCAGCGCAGGAGCTGGAAGATAAAAATATAACCGACGCAGCTTCGAAAGCGATTATCGATGCGGCAGAAGAAAACGATATCATCCTCACTGACGAACAGTTGGCGATCCTGCTTGATCCCACTGATCTGCTGCTGGAGAACCGCAGGGAATCCTACGGAAACCATCGGATCGATACCCAGGCGATTTCCGGTGCGGGTGCCAGAGGCACCGGCATTGCCGGATCCGCTGCGGTCACCAAACTGAATGCTGTCACTCGCGCCGAGATCGCGGATAAAAAGACAACGACCGAAAAAACAGATAAGGATGGCAAGAAGACAAAAGAGACCATAGTCACGCCTGGCGGGGCGGTCACGGTCGAAGGCGAAATGCGGGTCTTTGCCGATGAAAAACGGCTCGTAAACCATGTGGCTTCCGCGGCTCTGAATGCCAAAGGAAGCGCGGCCGCGAATTTTGCTGCCGGGGAAGAGGCTGACATGGATGTCGGCGAAAGCGACGACGTGGAGTCTGTGGCAGAAGGAAAGTATGTGACCATGACTGTCGGTTTCGGCGGCACGGCAGAGATAGAAAAAGGCGAGATCACAAAAGACCGGCCGAAGATCTGGATCACCCTGAAGACGGGCTTTGCGCTGGAAACGAATGCAGCAGGCGAAAGCTTTGCGACGGTCACGTATAAAGACAGGAGTGAAACCATCCGGGTCAGAAAACAGGGTGAGCAGCTTTACATTGATACCGCCGATCTCAACGGTCTGGAGGATGTCGACAGTGACACCGAATTTGCCATTACGCTCAATCCGGTGGAAGTCCTGCACAACGTTCCCGCACCAACTCCGCATGTACAGGAAGTGGATGCCAAAGATGGCGATGTCATTGTCGAGGTAAAAAACCGGGAGCTGGATGATCAAGGCAAACTTTCCGCCCGTGCGGGAGATGTCGTGACGCTCACCGTGAAAAAAGCCTAAGGACGCAAAGTGGAAACGATCAGTTTCACCTGGAAGGACGCGGATGGCAAGACGTATACGGCCAGGATCAATCCGTCCATTGCTACCAAAAGAGATGAAGACGTCTTTTCAATGGTGACCACGAATCCGGATGAGTGTGTATACTCCTTCCGGATGCCGGACGGCGAGATAAAAAATATCGACGTGTATTTTGTTAAGGGAAATGAAGCGGATGCCAGTCAGTCTCCGTACAGCACGTTCAGGCTTTCCACGGACGGCTTTGTCCAGAACGGTTTAGGCCGCGGGATCGGCATGGGCGCATCGTTTGCCATGATTACCGGCAGTTCCAGTGTAGAAGCGGTCATCGGCAGACGCGAAGGAGAGGTGAATAGCAATATTACAGGCGTGAAGGCGGGAAGCCTTACCGTGGGCGCCATATCCGAACATGAGGAAACGATCGCCAGCGTAGCGGGGACGGATCCTCTTTCCAGTGCCTCTTCGGCTGGTGACGCCAGCCGTCTTTCCATAGACGCTTCCGGAGCGGTGAACATGCTGGACAACAGCATCAAAGCCGAAATGGCAAAGGATAATAAGACCGAGATCATCGCGTATAAAGACCGCGATGGGAAGACCCTGACGGACGGCAGCCTGTCCGTCACTGCGCTGGAAGACAGTGAAAGCAATGTCAGCGCCAGCGCCTTCAACGTGGGCAAGAAAACGGCCGTCGGCGCGACAGCAGCCGTGAATATGGCTGTTTCCGATATCAGTGCAGCACTCGGAACCATGGATGTTTCCGGCGGTATCTCGATCGCGGCCGACAGCCACAGCCGGGACTATACGTCTGCGGTGGCCTCAGCGGTAGGACAGGAAGTAGAGTGGCTCCGGGAAAAAACAGGTTACAATCTGGATGATAACACGGTCACTCCGGAGAAAGGCAAAAATAAGGATAATGCAACCGCGTCGTCTGTCAATGGAAGGCTGACTCAGAATAAACAGGAAGACGGAGAGGAGGCGGATAATGCCCTGCCGCTTTCGATGAACGTACTGCGCAGCCAGCCCGTTACGGACGAATCCCCGGAAGAAAATACGAGCGCGTGGGATGAGATCCAGGATGATCTCGGCAAGGTCATGACCGGCGTTGCGTTTGCAAAGGAAGCATACAATCTGTATAAAGAGGACAAATACCGCGTCGCTGCCGCCGTGGGCCTGACATGGGCCAGCCATGCGGCGAAGGTTTCCGTGGACGGCTCCGTTCATGCCGGCGACGCGATCCGCCTTACCGCCGGTAACGACGGCAATTTTGCCACCTTGGGAACGGCGGCTTCGGCTTCTATCATGCTGCGTGGCAATTCGATCGCCGGCGGTGTGGCCATCGCCCAGAGTCATAATAAGGCGGGCGTGGACGTAAAGGGCGATCTGATATCTGACAACAGCGGCGATATCACGGTGAAAAGTACCCTGACCCAGAATCTGGACAAAGACTTCATCGACAGATTGACGGCCCAGTCTTTGTCCGCAGCTCTTTCCGGTCCTCTGTCCACCGCGTCCGTCGGCGGTGCGGTGAGCTTTGTGCAGAGCAAAGCGGACTCCACCGTCAAAATCGAAGGCGGAACCGATAATAATAATAAGCGGAACATCAAGGGCGGAAACATCACGATCGAAGCCACCGACAAATCCAGACTGAATGCACGCGCAGGCGGTGTGAGCCTGAGCATCGGTTCCTCCTTTGGGGTGGGGGCCGCCGCATCCGGCATCTGGAGCGAAAATACGGTTTCCGCCAAAGTCGGTGACTATACCAATATCGTGGGAAGTTCTCTG
>CAZMXF010000267.1:3898-4120 GCA_964570015.1 uncultured Oscillospiraceae bacterium
GGCAGTGACAGGGGATGATTATAAGAATGTGCTTGCGATACGGGACAAGGAAAACAACGACGATCTGATCTCGGTCAAAGAGAGCAAAGACAAAAAAGATAACAATGCGAAAGTCAACCTGTATGCTACGAAGGTGCTGAAGGCCTATGAGCATGTAAACAAGTACTCCTTCCAGAATCAGTATGTGGAAGCGATATCCGGTTCCGCGAATGCTTCCTGGGG
>CAZMXF010000268.1:0-4106 GCA_964570015.1 uncultured Oscillospiraceae bacterium
CTGCGTAGAAGAACAGATGCAGTGCGTTCGGGTTGTCCTTCAGATAATAATCCGCACGCCGTCCGGCGATGACACAGTTTCCCTCCTCCACCAGCTGGACAATGAACTTGCCCTGCTCACGGAAGATATAGTCCGCGTTTTCGTTCTCGGTACGGGTGAACACCGGAAAAACCTCGTGGAAGATGTTCTTCTTCCGGAGCTCGGTCTCCTCGGTTGCCGCAACAAAGGATTCCGGGATCAGGAACTTGTCGGCGATATGGGCGATCAGTTCCTTGTCATAGAACTTGTAGTTCATTGCCTCGGCAACTCTGCGACCCACTTCATATCCACCGCTTCCGTATTCACGGCTGATCGTGACAATATTCTTCATTGCCGTCTCCTCCTTTAGTAGCTGAAGATATGGGGCAGGAGCTCAGAGAGTTTATAGCTGACATAGCGGGCTCCGGCCTTGGAGCAGAGCACTTCCATGTCGGGAGAGAACTCCGCCAGGAACTGTCTGCAGGCACCGCAGGGAGTGCACCAGTTCTCACTGTCGGCATAGATGGCGATCCGGCGGAAGCTGCGCTTGCCCTCGCTGACGGCCTTGACGCAGGCGGTCCGTTCGGCACAGATTGTGCTGCCGAGGGCGGCATTTTCAATGTTGCAGCCGGTGTAGACGCTGCCGTCCATACACTCCAGGGCTGCACCGACTGCAAAGTGGGAGTACGGAATATAGGCGTTCATGGAGGCCTCGCGGGCCAGGTTCATCAGTTCACGGTCGGTCATGTGGCACTCTCCTTTATGATAGTTTGATTGGGCTGAGGCTTTAGAAACGGTATGGTGGATCAGTCTTCCAGATTGATGGTCCAGTGCTGAAAATCATAAAGCGGGTTTCCGATGTTGGGGGCGACGCCCTTGACAACGCCTCGGTGGGTAATGAGCTGCTGTTTTTCAAAGCCGATGGAGACCAAGTCGCCGGAGGTACGGGTCAGGTACTCGCAGAGATCATTGTACGCGATTGGCCGGGCCGCTTCGCTGGCCCGAAGGTAGTTGTTGATCCGATCCAGGATCGAAGTGTCGCGGGAGCGGCTGTAGTTCATGTTCCTTTGCTCGTTGTCCTTGGTGCGGACCTGAAGCAGTTCCGTGAGGTCGAAATTGTTGCGCAGCTTTACCTCTCCGTAATACATGTCCCAGGTGACCTCTCGGTTGCCCGTTACGAAGAAACCGTCCTGCAATGCCTGAAGATAATCCTCCCAGGTCAGTTCCTGTACGTTCACGTTGATGCCGATGGACTTCATGTCGTCTTTGAAGCGGTTTACGATACCCGCCTTGGCACTGGAGTCTGCGCAGACGATGATGACGAATTCGAAGCGGCCGTTGGAGCTGCCGTTATACTCCATGCGCCCGTCCCCGTCCATGTCCGCAATGCCTGCGGACTGAAGCACTGCCTTGCAGGTGTTCAGATTAAAATGAATCGCATCCGCCAGAGCCCGCGGGTAATAGTCCACGGTCGGATAGACCGGAACCGCAGACGGTACCGCGTCGCCTCCGAGCAGTTCCACGAGATAGTCCCTGTCGAAGGCATACTGCATGGCAATCCGGAAGGCGTTGGACTTTCCGAATGTCGATTCCTCATTGAACATGACGAAGTGGTAGTTCGTCGTGGCGAAGGAATGGATCTCATTGGAGCTGGCATAGCCCAGAGAAGTGTAGCTCGACGGGTCGTTCACTGCCACGTCGATGATGCCGTCTTCGAAGGCGTCCAGCGTTCCTTCTGCGTCGGTGTACTCCTGCAGATAAATCGTCTGAAGCGGGAGCTTGTCCGAATCGGGATAATATGGATTGGCCAGCAGGGTGATGCGCTCCTCATCATACATGTACGGTCCGGAGCCGATCGGCGGAACATGGGCTTCCACTTCAAAGGTGCCTGTCTTGATCACCGGGATATTCAGGAGCTTGATGAACTGGCTGTCGCCGATCCCGAGGGTCACGGTCATGCCGTCGTCCGTGTAGGATGCGCCCTTGAAGCTTGCAAATCTTCCACGATAACGGTCGTTGTAGATGGCGTAGCCGATGGAGTAGACCAGATCCTTGCCTTCTACGGGAGTTCCGTCTGAGAAATAGTGCGTGTGGTCCCCGTCCAGCGTGAGTGTCCAGACTGTAGCGTCGTCGTTCGGCGTCCAGGCACCGATGACATTCGGGACCGCCCGGAAGTTCTCATCGACTTCTACCATGTGCTCATAGACGAGATCGCAGACCAACTGATTGGAGTGGTTCGTGGCAACAAAGGGATTGAGCGAGTAGTTCGGGTTAGTGTTCAGAGAGAACACGTTGTCCACGGATTCTGCCCTGGCGAGGTCCTTGCCTCCGGTGGATTCGGGAATCTGGTTTTCATCTGCGCCGCCTCCATGGCCGCAGGCGGCAAGCGTCAGAACCATCACAAAAACAAGGAAAAGGCTGAAAATACGTCTCATCTTGCCGCCTCCCGGTCCGGAATGACAATGCAGGCAGCCTGGCCGCCGCGCATTCCTTTGGTGTACCGGTGCGACCAGTACTTCTCATGAGAACAGAAGGTGCACTCCTCGGAGATATCAATTTGCTCCGGTTGAAGCCCGAGTATGCGAAGCCGGCAGGCAAGCGCCCCGCGCAGGTCTACCAAATACTTTGAATCCAATGAGGAACGAGACAGATCAAATGTTGAATCCGAAATCGGCCTTATATACAGGGCGGCAGCATCGGTGCCCAGCCATGCCTCGACGGCCTCCGGGACATCCCGGTGAGTTTCAAAGCAGCAGGCCCCGAGGGCCGGGCCGATAGCAGCACAGATGTTTTCGGGCACCGCTCCCAGAGAGCACATCGCCTCCACAGCATTGCCGAGGATGTCTGCGGTTGAGCTGCGCCAACCGCAGTGAATGGCGCCGACCACCGCGTGTACCGGGTCGCAGAGCAGCACGGGCGTGCAGTCGGCCGTAAAGCAGAAGATCGGCAGCCCGGGTTCTGCCGTAACGATGCCGTCGGCCTCATAGGGTACTTCCGATAGGCAGACATGGCGGTCGGTCTTCGTGACGATGCGGACGGCATTCCCGTGCACCTGCTTCGTCACACAGCAGTCATCCGGTCCGACATTCAGCAAGGCGGCGACCCGGGTGAAGTTTTCCCTGATGTTCTCCGGCTGATCTCCATGACCGCCGATCAGGTTCAGGGATGCAAGGTGTCCGGTGCTGACCCCGCCGTAACGCGTGGTGAACAGATGCCGATAGGGCAGGCAGTCTGAGGTCATGTAAACCAGTCCGTTTACGTTGTTTTCCAGAAACACTGAGTTCCTCCAATGAGAAATGATAAATGAGAGATGAAGAATACAATGGGCAACGAAGCAGTATATTACTCGTTGCGGCCGCAGCATTCCTTAGACTTGAGGCGGCGGCTTCCATCCGCCTTCATCTTCCCGCAGGGGCAGGGATCGTTCCGCCCGGGCTTCGGCGCTTTTTTGACCGGCGTTTTCTTCACGGGTTCGCCGCCGACATTGGCTGCGGCGTTCTTCGCAACTGCCTTGCGTTCGATAGGCTGCTGGACTCGCACGCGGACCGTGAACAGACGGCGGACCGTCTCTTCGCGGATGCCCCGTACCATGGCCTCGAACATATCGAAGCCCTCCTGCTTATAGGCGTCGATGGGCTTGGTCTGGCCATAGCCGCGCAGTCCGATGCCCCGCTTGAGCTCGTCCATGGCGTCGATGTGGTCCATCCAGTATTCGTCCACCACGCGCAGCATAATCACCCGCTCCAGCTCCCGCATCAGCGGCGCGCCATTGGGTCCTTCGCCGAAGGCTTGTTCACGGGCATCATAGACCTTGTTCGCCATTTCCTGAACCAGTTCGGTCACCGATTCGGTGTCGGCCTTCTTCAAATCCTGCAGTTTCACATCACCGCGGCGCAGGAACAGGCCTTCAAAGGGCTTGAGTGCGTCGTCCAGCTGCTGCTGGCTTTCGGCATGGCCGCCCGCCAGACCGTCCGCCACCGTTGAACTCACAAATTCCTCTAGCATGCCTCGAATCTGGGTCTTCAGATCTTCACCGTCCAGCACCTTGCGGCGCTCACCGTAGATGATCTCACGCTGCTTGTTCATAA
>CAZMXF010000269.1:0-4088 GCA_964570015.1 uncultured Oscillospiraceae bacterium
CACTGCCATCAGCGCGATGATGGTGCAGCAGTTGGGGTTGGCGATGATCCCCTTGTGCTGGAGGGCATCCTCACCGTTGATCTCCGGAACCACCAGAGGCACATCCGGATCCAGCCGGAAGGCCGAGCTGTTGTCGATATACACTGCACCGCTCTTCCGGATCGCCGGAGCAAAGCGCTGGCTCATGGGTCCCTCGACCGCACCGAGCACAAAATCCAGACCCTCGAAGCTGTCGTCTGTCGCCTCCTGGATCACGACCTCGCGGCCGTTGAAGAGGACCTTTTCCCCCGCGCTGCGGGCGCTGGCCAACAGGCGCAGCTCTTCGACGGGGATCTCATACTCCTGCAGAATCTTCAGCATTTCCTGACCGACGGCACCCGTTGCGCCGAGAATCCCAACCTTGCACTGTTTCATGATATTTTCTCCTCTCTTCGGATCGCATCTCCCAATGCTCTTTCCGTTACAGTCTGTATTTTTATAAATATTATTTCCGCTTTGTACCTTTTATTGTTTATCCCGCAAAGCTGTCGTACAGGACCCGGATCGCCTTTTCGTACTGTTCGTTCTCTACGCCGACCGTGATGGCCAGCTCATCGGAGCCCTGCGCGATGGTGCGGATGTTGATGCCCTTATCACCCAGCGCCTTGAACAGGCGGCCGGAGACGCCCGGCTGGCTGCTCATCTTGCGTCCGACGGCCGAGACCATCGCGATGTTCTCGCGAATCTCCACCTCGTCCGGGCGGCAGTTCTTCTTGATTTCGGCAATCACGTCATAGACCGCGTCGCCCAGAGCCGAAGACGACGACACCAGTGCAAAGGAGTCCAGCCCCAGGGTGATATGCTCCACCGGCGCGTTGTAGCGGTCGAAGATCTCCAGTGCCTGCCGCAGGCTGTGACTGAGCTTCATGGCGTGCTTGTAGACCGTCACGATGGTGAAATTCTTTCTGCCTGCAATTCCGGTGATGAAGCGCTCGCTCTGTTCCTGCTCGCTGACGCTCTCGACGATCATGGTGCCGGGATCCTGCGGACGGTTGGTGTTTCGGATGTTCAGCGGAATTCCCTTTTCCTTTACCGGCTGCACCGACTCCTCATGCAGGACCGAAGCTCCCATGAACGCCAGCTCCCGCAGCTCTGCAAAGGTAATCTTCTCAATGGGCGCGGGGTTCGGCACGATCCGCGGATCCGCCATCAGGATTCCCGAGACGTCCGTCCAGTTCTCATACACATCGGCTTTGATCGCCGCCGCGGCGATGGCGCCGGTGATGTCGCTGCCTCCCCGGGACATCACGCGCAGTCTCCCGGTGGGAAGCTGTCCGTAAAAACCCGGGATCACGATCCGGCCGTACTTTTCCAGTGCCTCGGCGATGGCCGCGTCCGTGGTCTCCCGGTCCAGTGTTCCGTCCAGCCCGAAGAACACACAGTCTGCCGCGTCGACAAACGCATAGTCCAGATATGCAGCCATTAGTTTGGAGGTGAAGTACTCACCCCTGGACACGATCTCGTCCACGGAGGTGTCCTTGCTGAGCTTGCGCTCAAACTCCTTCAATTCTCCGGAGATATCGATCGGGAGCTCCAGCTCGTCACGGATATCCAGCAGACGCGTCTCTACGGTCCTCAGGATTTCTTCACAGGACACGCCGTAGGTCAGATGTGCATGGACCAGGTACAGCAGATCCGTCAGCTTGTGGTCGTTTCCGTCCCTCTTTCCGGCGGCCGAGATGACGATCACCCGGCGGCTTTCATCCGCCTCGACGATCGCCTTGACCTTGCGAAACTGCTCCGCGCCGGCGACGGAGGATCCTCCGAATTTTGCAACTTTCAGCATCTCAGGCCTCCCTCACCGCGGCGAAGAAGACCGACTGGCCCGCCTTCCGCAGTGCGGCGGCATTCTCATGCATCTTCTGAACACTGACCTCTTCCGTCAGGATACGCAGCTCCTTGCCATCGTCCGCCAGTACCTTTGCGACCGGGAACACGTCCCCGCAGGCCTTCGGCAGCCTCACATAATAGGCATGCGCCGTGGCGCTGTTGTCCGCGCTGCCGTCCACACAATCCGCCGGGAACATGGCAGCTTCTCCCGCGCTGATCCCGCTCAGATCCCGGAGCACCGCCGACGCGGTCGGATACCGTCCGGCTCCCTGACCGATCATGGCGATGGGTCCTGCGTTCTTTCCCTCATACCGGGCCATGTTATAGTTTTTCAGCACGGCGCTCTCGGCATCTCCCGCGTGAACCAGCACCGGCTCCACATAGGCGGAGATCCGCCCGTCCGGGCTGCGCTGGCCGCTTGCCACCAGGCGGCAGACCCAGCCGCTCGCCATAAAATCCTTCACATCCGCGGCGCTCAGGCTGTCGATGCCTTCGTTCAGCAGTCCGCTCTGCGGCAGCACGCCCCAGGCGACCGCGCAGGCCAGCATGATCTTCCGCAGGGCGTCCAGACCGGTAACATCGGCCGTCGGATCCGCCTCGGCATAACCCAGTGCCTGGGCTTCCTTCAGGGCATCCGAATAATCCTTGCCCGTGCTCTGCATCTGGTCGAGCATGAAGTTGGTCGTGCCGTTGAGGATGCCGCCGACGGAGAGAATCTCATCCGTCTGTACCGCACGCGCGAGATTATGGAGAATCGGCACACCGCCGCCGCAGGCCGCGCTGAACAGGAAGGAGACACCCGCCTCGCGGGCCGCCCGGTTCAGCTCGACACCCTTGGCCGCGACCAGGGCCTTGTTGGAAGTGACAAAGTGCTTGCCCGCCCGGAGGGCCGCCATGGCATAGGTAAAGGCAGGCTCCACGCCGCCCATCACTTCGGCCACCGCGTCCACAGTGGGATCCTCTGTGATCTTCTCGATGGAGGAAACTTTGAATTCTTCGTTCTCCTTGCCCGGCCGGACCAATACCGGTCCCGCCTCCAGGTCCTTCGCTGCCTGCAGCATCTCATAGACGCCGACACCGACGGTGCCGTAACCCAAAACCGCAACTTTCACTTCTTTTTTCTCCTTATGCTCCACAGATCCAAGTGTTTCAAAAAAATCTTTTCGTCCGTGAAATAAAAACACTTGTTTTTTTACGGGCGACAGTGTATCATATACCTGCCCGAAAAACAAGTCTTGTTTTTTCGATTTTTTCAGAATTGGAGATTTTGAACAATGCTTTCAAACTATTTGATCGTTCATAAAAGCATTTTGCCTGAATATTATGAAAAGGTTCTCGCCTGCCGCAGACTGATGGAGAGCGGCAAGTTCAAGGAGGTCAGCCAGGCGGTCAAGCAGGTGGGCATTTCCCGCAGCACCTACTATAAGTACAAGGACTATATCTTTGAACCTTCTGATCTCGGCAGCTCGCGAAAGGCCGTTTTCTCCATGATGCTCGACCACGCCCCCGGTGTACTCTATGCCCTGCTGGCCTGCATCTCGGAGTGCGGGGCCAGCGTCCTGACCATCACCCAGAGTCCCCCGATCCACAACAAGGCCAGCGTCACCATTTCCATCGACATCACTGATGTCACGGAGAGTGTCGATTCCCTCTCCGGCCGTCTTTCGGCAATTCCCGGGCTTGACAATCTGCGCCTGCTCGCCATAGAATAGCGGAGCGTCCTGTTTCCGGACCTTCTGTCCGTTTCCGGCAGTTACGCTCCGGTTTGAATATTCTCTTTTGATAAAAATACTGACTGAAAAGGATACCTGTCATGAGTCTGATTGATCTTCTGAAATCCCGTCATCCCGCCGATTCGCAGCCTGTTGCCCAGGCTTCGGCACCTGCCCCGTTCCAGTCCACCCGCAGCGACGCCCGCGCCACCGCTCCGGAAGCGGTGCTTCGAGGGCTTGCTCCGGACGGCGGTCTTTATGTTGACCCGGAGATCGCTTCCGGGGATTTTGACGTGCAGAGCTGCCTCTCTCTGAACCCCCTCGGTCAGTCGGAGAAGATTCTCTCCCGGCTGCTGCCCGGTTTCGGCGATATGGGTCCGCTGGTTCACCGCGCCTATGAGGGCCGGTTTTCCAGCGAGGAACTCACGCCCCTTGTACCGGTCGGCGAAGATTATGTGCTGGAGCTCTTCCACGGCCCCACCGCCGCCTTCAAGGACGTGGCGCTCT
>CAZMXF010000270.1:0-4074 GCA_964570015.1 uncultured Oscillospiraceae bacterium
TCGACATGATGCTGCTTCACCATCCCGGAACAAACGACGTGAAGGCGTACAAAGCGATGGAGCGGTATGTCGAAGAAGGCAAGATCCATTCCCTTGGCCTGTCCAACTGGTATGTGGAAGAACTGACCGAGTTTCTTCCGCAGGTAACGATCACACCTGCGCTGGTGCAAAATGAGATCCATCCTTATTATCAGGAGCAGGAAGTTGTGCCGTTCATCCAGGAAAAGGGGATTGTTGTGCAGTGCTGGTATCCGCTGGGAGGAAGAGGCTACACTGCCGATCTGTTGGGGAATGAAACAATCAAGGCCATCGCGGAAGCTCACGGAGTATCTTCCGCCCAGGTCATCCTCCGCTGGGATCTGCAGCGGGGCATCGTCGTGATCCCCGGTTCGAGCAATCCCGATCATATCAGGGAAAACCTCGACCTGTTTGGTTTTGAACTGACCGAGGATGAGATGAAGCAGATCAGTCGGCTTGACAGGAATGAAAAGCACGACTGGTATTGAAAAAACAGGTGAATACGATAACAATACTGGTTCTGAATGGGGACCCCTGCCTCATGGCAGCACAGCGGGAAATGATAGCGGTGTTCAAAGAAAGTGCAGAAGAAATCGTATCGGGTTTTATTGATATTTTGAATGGACTGTATCGAGAGGCTGTGGCCTTCCCGCTGTAATCACGGAGTGACGTCTGAAACGCGCGAGCGGTACGCAGTCATATAATCATGAAGAATAGAGGTAATTAAACTACTTAAGTGCGGTAATGAAATGCCGCCAGCTCTTTATAATCGGGCGGCGGCATGATACAATACGGAACGGTAATCAAGCGGAATAATAGGTATTTATGAGAGACTTTGCAGAACAGCACCCGGAGACAGCTATGAATCTTAGAAAATATGATGGCAAATGCGTAAGGATTATTACTGTTTCAGGAGAGGTATATGAAGGGATCGTTTCTTTCGATGACAAAGAATATGCCTTTCATGAATACGGCCGTAATCAGGAGGCTTTGCATCTTACCCCCATTGTATTCTATAAAGATGACATTTTGAGTGTCATAAGCCTGGAAGATGTGAACGGCCTGTTTGGGCATTATTCCGAAAAGTATGGTCTTTTGGAAAAACAATGCCTGGAGTGGGGAACCGATCTGATAGAAGAGATTCTTGATTCAGAGGACGATGTCCAAATTATCAGAATGCTGGCCTGTATGAAAGATAATTTTCAATCACTCGCAGAAAGAGCTGTCCCCGGTATGGCTCCCTGGCGGAACGGAAAGAGCATATCGGAACCAGAAGATGACAAAAATGAACAGGGCCCCGTATACCTGGGAGAACTGGAAAAAATGCTGAATACTCTTGTTAAATACAATGAGAATGATGAAGTCGTTAAGGAGGCAAATGATCTTCTGAAACAATTTGCAGATGTTTTTCATGAAATAGGAGATGTTCAAATCCAGCCTGAAGTGCTCAAATAAACGACAGTCTCCGACTGTCATATACCCATAAACCAACGAACCCGAGAAAAAATCAACGAACTCAAGGTTTTCCGGATCTGCTGAAAACCCCTTTTTATCAAAATGCGTTGGTATGAGGATCGAAGAAATCTAATTGTTGAAGAATCAAAGAAAAATGAAAACTATAAACGTGGTAGCAGCTATCATCCGCGATGGCAATAGGGTTTTTGCAACACAACGCGGATATGGCGATTACAAAGATGGCTGGGAATTTCCCGGTGGGAAGATTGAGACAGGTGAGACTCCGCAAAAGGCACTTGTGCGCGAGATAAAAGAGGAACTGGATACCGAGATCGTCGTAGGAGATCTTCTCACGATTATCGAGTACGACTACCCGACATTTCATCTCAGCATGCAGTGCTTCTGGTGCCAGATCGTCGAGGGAACACTCGTGCTAAAGGAACATGAAGCGGCGAGATGGTTAGACCTCGAGAGCATTGACAGCGTGGACTGGCTTCCGGCAGATCAGATAATCATCCCGCTGTTAAAGGAAAAAATGGAAGATTCCTAAAAGGAGATTTCATGAAGATTCA
The DNA here is from genome assembly GCA_964570015.1 of uncultured Oscillospiraceae bacterium. Lineage (GTDB taxonomy): Bacteria > Bacillota > Clostridia > Oscillospirales > Oscillospiraceae > Limivicinus. The sequence continues at coordinate 2,046 of CAZMXF010000270.1, forward strand.
CATGCTGCAGTGCGGAAGCATCCGCGTCGATCCGACCGTTCCCTATGGCAAACGGCTCGACCTGATCGAAGCGGCAAGACAGCTCACTGCATCCGACAAAAGCAGGATCACACTCCCTGTTTTCACCTATCTGATCGAACACCCGAAGGGCCTGATCCTTGTGGACACAGGCTGGTGCAGGGAGATAAGCCCCCGGGGCGTCTATGATCCGAAGGAGGTCGGCAAAGTCCTTCCGTCTCATCTCGCAGCTTTTTTTCATCCTTATCTCCCCGAAGGCATGGCGATCCATGAGCAGTTGGCTGCCATGGGCATACGGCAGGAGGAGCTGGATTATGTGCTGCTCACACATCTGGACCCCGATCATGTGGCGGGGCTCAGGCATGTGAGCCTGGCCAGGCGCATCATTCTGCCGGAGGATGAGTACTTCTGGTCCTGCCGCACGGTGTATAAGACCCGGCAACCCTGGAGCCTGTGGTATGATCAGCCCATCGAAAGACTCTATTATCGCGGCTCGCCATTGGGGCCAAACCGCTGGGCCATCGACCTGTTTGGAGATGAAAGTATCCAGATGGTCAATGTACCCGGACACACGGACGGACAGGCTGCGATCATCGTTCGTAGCGGCGGCAGATTTGTCCTGCTGACGGCAGACGCCGCCTTCTCTCCCCGTAACTGGCAGGAGATGATCGTTCCCGGCTTCGGCTTTTCCCGTGATTTTCAGAAGAAGAGTCTCCGTTGGATCGCGGACATGGCCGCGGATCCCGGATGCGCCGCTGTTCTGTGCAGCCATGATCCGGATGTCATGCCGGGGATTATTACCATATAGGGGAATAAAGAATACCTAGCCAAATCAAACAAGCTGGTCTCGGATTTTGATTGTTTTTTCAAAATCTGAGACCAGTTCTTGTTTATCTTTATTATCGGATGGAGATAGGATGATATTTATGCCAGTTGCTTTTCATTCTCATAGGCGCTGGCGCTGTTATTCGCATTGTCCAGTACTTCAGCGTGATTCATAGAAGAACGGATCAATTGGCAATGTAGAAACGCATAGAGTCCCGGAAGTAGAAGAAGACTGACCAGAAGATAAGGAATATTGATTAATGTAATTAAGGTAACGAGGTCAATAGCTCGTGTCAAAGTAGGTGTACCCGGAGCCCAGAAACGCGTCCACCATCCGGTTGAGCTGCTCATAATCAAAATCGGTGGGTCCGGAAAGCACCGGAAGCCGCATCATGCCAAAGCCCAGGTTCTTCATGTCGATCTCCTCCTGTAAACTCTTAATACGTGGAAGCGCGGGAGCTGTTGAGCTTCCAGCGCCCTTCTTCTTTTCTCAGGGTAAAATCTCCCCGCAGACGCCAGCTGTGCTCCCCGCCTCCGTAAACGGCGGCCAGCACCCGGCTCTTGCCGATTATGCTTGCCCGATTACCGGCCACGGTGACTTCGATGCTGTCATGCTTTGCTGAGTAGTAATTGAAGGTTCCGTCCAGCAGACCCTTCAAAAACGCCTCGGATGACTGCTTGGTACCGGTCATGTGAAGCAGGTAATAGTCGTCCGTCATCATACTGTGCAGGCCTTTCACGTCTTTTTTGATCATACAGCGCCAGTATTCCCGGTACAGTTCTCCGATGGCCTCCCGGTCGTCCGTCATTCCTTCTGCTCCTTCGGGTCGAGGTAGCGAATCACCCTGGCGGGTACGCCACCCACAACGGCATAATCAGGAACATCTTTTGTCACCACGGCTCCGGCTGCCACCACCGAATATGCGCCGATCGTTACGCCGGGGCAGATCGTGACATTCATGCCGAGCCACGCGTTCTTCTTTACCAGCACTTTTCCGTAGGTGTACCTGGTATGCCGCTCATTCATGTCATGGTTGATTGTGGCAATCCGCAGCCCCGGGGCAGCCATGGAGCCATCCTCAAATTCGATCCCTCCGGATGCTGACAGGATAGCGGAGTGATTGATGAAAACGCCTTTCCCGAACTTGACCCGATTTCCAAAATCGCAGATGAACGGGGTCAGGAT
>CAZMXF010000271.1:0-4074 GCA_964570015.1 uncultured Oscillospiraceae bacterium
TTCGTGATCTGCCGCCGGTTATCTTCCAGCTCAACATACCGCAGATCATGTCCGTCATGAGTGCCCTGGCCTTCGCCCTGCTGGTCGGACTTGCCGCAGTCTGGACCAAAAGCAAGGTCACCTGCAGCCTGCTGGAGGAGTTCCAGAATATTGTTCTGAAGATCGTGGAGCGCGTGATTATCCCCATCCTCCCCGTCTATATCTGCTCCACCTTCTGCAATCTCAGCTATGAGGGCATGATCACCCATCAGCTCCCCGCCTTTATTGAGATCATCCTGATCGTCATGCTCGGTCACTACATCTGGCTTGCGGTGCTGTACCTGATCGCAGGCGCCTATTCCGGCCGGAAGCCCTGGGAGGTTCTCCGCCACTACGGCCCCGCCTATCTCACTGCCGTCGGTACGATGTCCAGTGCCGCGACGCTCTCTGTTGCGCTGGACGGTGCCCGAAAGAGCAAGGTCCTTCGCCGCGACATGGTCGACTTCGGAATCCCGCTCTTTGCCAACATCCATCTCTGCGGCTCTGTTCTGACCGAAGTCTTCTTCTGCATGACTATTTCCAAGATGCTCTACGGTGAGCTTCCCTCGCTCGGGACAATGATTCTCTTCTGCCTGCTCCTGGGCGTCTTTGCCATCGGCGCTCCCGGTGTTCCGGGTGGAACGGTCATGGCCTCTCTGGGCCTCATCGTCAGTGTGCTTGGCTTCGACGATGCCGGCACGGCGCTGATGCTCGCCATCTTTGCCCTGCAGGACAGCTTCGGCACTGCCTGCAACGTTACCGGCGACGGCGCGCTGACACTCTTCCTTACCGGTTACGCCGAAAAACATCACATCACTGAGATTTAAACATAGTTCATGGTCCCCGCCGATGGCGGGGACCATGCTTCTTTCCGGATCTGATGCCTCCGCCTTCGGCGGCGGCATTTTTCCTTTCGGATTCTATCGGATCAGCTTTGCAGATTCTTCTTTCTGTCCTATTGGATCATCTCCAGCAGATCCTCTCTGGTCAGTGACGAGAACGAAACCTGTTCCCCGCCGATGATCTCATCAGCCAGGTTCAGCTTCTTCTCCTGGAGCTGCTGGATCTTCTCTTCGATCGAGTCCTTGGCGATCAGCTTGAACACCGTGACCGGCTTCTGCTGTCCGATCCGGTGTGCACGGTCCGTTGCCTGGTTCTGTGCGGCCGCATTCCACCACGGGTCATAGTGAATCACGATGTCTGCCCCGGTGAGGTTCAGCCCAGTTCCTCCGGCTCTCAGGGAGATCAGAAACAGTGGGACATCCCCGTTGTTGAACTCCGATACCAGGCGCATCCGCTCTTTCTTCGGTGTGGCCCCGGTAATCTCGTAATACGGAATCTCTTCCTGCCCCAGCCGCTCCTTCAGCAGGTCCAGCATGCTGGTGAACTGAGAGAAGAGCAGGATCCGATGCTCGCCCTCCATGGCGCTGCGGACCAGGTCCATACAGGCCTCCATCTTGGCGGAGCCTCCCCCGTAGTTTTCAAACAGCAGGGCCGGGTCGCAACAGATCTGACGGATCCGCGTGAGTTCCGCGAGGATCTGGATCTTGCTCTTGCGGAAGCTCTCTTCGTTCTCCTTCTCCAGCAGATTCTTCATCCGCAGCACCTGGGCATCGTAGAGCTTCTGCTGTTCTTCTCCGAAGCGTACGATGTGCGACTCCTCCACCTTCTCCGGCAGATCCTTCAGCACCTCGGTCTTGAGCCGGCGAAGGATGAACGGCGATACCATCCGCTTCAGCCGGAGGGACGCTTCCTCGCTTCCCTCTTTCGCAATGGGCTTTTCCATCTCCTTGCGGAAGGTCTCATACCGGTACAGGAATCCCGGCATGAGGAAGTCAAAGATGCTCCACAGCTCACTGAGCCGGTTTTCAATGGGTGTTCCGGTGAGGGCAAAGCGGTGTTTCGCCCGGATGACCTTCACCGCCTTTGCCGATGCGGTAGACTGGTTCTTGATAAACTGCGCCTCATCCAGCACCTCATAGAGAAAAACCTTCCCTTCATAGGCCTGCACATCGCGTTTCAGATGGTCATAGGAACTGATGAGCACGTCCCACTTTCCGCTGCGCTCGATGATTTCGCTGCGCTCTGGCTGGTTTCCTTCCACCGGGCAGACCGTGAGTTCCGGCGCGAACCTGTGAAACTCTTCCGCCCAGTTGTATACCAGAGACGCCGGGCAGATGATCAGGGAGGTCCCGATGCTGCCCTCCTGCTTCTCCGCCAGAAGGACGGCGATGATTTGCAGGGTTTTCCCGAGGCCCATCTCGTCGGCAAGAATCCCGCCGAATCCGCAGCCCGCCAGGGTACGCAGCCACTTGTACCCGTAAACCTGGTAGCCGCGAAGGACCTGACGCAGTTCCGTCGGGATCTCATAGTCCGAATCCTTCACCGCGTTGAAGTCCTTGATGAGCCGGCGGTAATGCCGGTCCCTTGTCGTATAGATCTCTTGGGCGTTTTCCAGCATCTGCTCCAGATAGAGCGCCCGGTAGGACGGCACGCTGACATCGCCGCTCAGCAGGTCCTTCCGGCTCAGCTGCAGCGTGTCCGTGAGTGCGGCCAGTTCTCCGATGCTTTCGTCCATGCGGATAAAGTCGCCGTTTTTCAGGCGATGGTATTTCTTTTTCAGTTTATAGCTGTTCAGGATCTCGGCCAGCTCCGCCAGGGAAACATCCTCGGAGGAGATCTTCAGATCCATCAGCTCGCTCTCGACGGATACCCCCACCTGAACGCGGATGCTCTTTCGAACCGTCAGTCCGTCAAAGCGGTCGGTGCTCATCACCTCGCCCATCCGCCAGAGGGTTTCCACCCCCTCCGTCAGGACTCGGTAAACACTGTCCTCATCCGGAGAGGAGGCAAGGCTTCCGTCTTCCAGAAGCTCCGGAAAATACTCTTCCACCCGGAGCAGTACGGTGCTCTCCCGGATCTGATCCCGGAAGTCTGTCGAAGTCATCATCTTCGTCTTCCAGTCCGTCAGCGCGAAGCTTGCCCGATCGCCGTAATCCGCCACGGCCCTGCACACGGGTGTCCCGTCCTCAACATCCAGAAAGAAGCGGAAACTGACTTCCGGCGGCAGGAACTGAATGATCTCTTCCCGATCCGGTTGCGTGAGCTCCACGCTTTCCGTCAGTTCGGGCACAATGTGATAATAAAAGTCTGTGAGAAAGTTTCTCCCGATGTGCATATCCACCCAGCCGTGATCCGCAGCTGCCATCAGCGGTTCCAACGTGCGGGAATGTTCCCCGTCGATCCGGGTAAGCCGGTCATCGTCCAGGCAATAGTGGGCGTGTACCCCTTCGAGAACTCTCGGGAGTCGGCCGCACAGGATTACACCGTGAAATGTGCCGTCTTCTGTCTCATCCTTGCGAAGCTCCAGTTCCGGCCGCGGCGCTTCGTCACTGACTTCGAGCCAGTCTTTCCCGGGGCCGCCGGTCTTCCGCTCCACGCGGCTGCCCAGCGCCAGTTCGTAGAAGTCGTCCAGCAGTGCGCCGTACAGGGTAATCCCCTGCAGCTTTTTCTGTCTGCCGTAGCTCTCCTCTTCATGGTGCTGTTTCTCCAGAACCGCCTGACGGATCAGATCGTACCACTCCCGGTCCGTCGCCCCGAAGGTGTCCGCAGAAAAGTCCAGACTGCCTTTGCTTCCCAGTGGGAACTCTCCTTCGGTCTGCACTGCTTCCACCAGCCCCTCGGGATTTCGAAGGACATAGAGCTTCTCATCCGTGCCGATGCGAAAGCCCAGCGTCAGTCCGTCATCCGTGTCTTCGATTCTCGGGTCCAGCCGGACCGTACGGCCCGGTTTACGGCCTTCTTTGGCATCGTCCGGAGCAGTGGCGGCACCCGAGGTGTTCCGGTAGCGGCTCCAGAAGCTGTCCAGCAGTCTTCTGGCCTGCTGGTCGGTCGCATCCCAGTAACTTTTTCCCTGCAGTTCCTCAATGGTTTTCAGCAGCAGGGCAAGACAGTGCTCGCAGATCTCGGCGTTCTCTCTGCCCACATAGTTGGAATAGTAACCCCTGCACCCGTACACCGGGCAGTTCATACCGGTCACTCTGTCCCGGGAGACGG
>CAZMXF010000272.1:0-4066 GCA_964570015.1 uncultured Oscillospiraceae bacterium
GGTCCCAAGCCTGCCGGGCTCCGCGGCTGCCGTACTGTTCATTGGCACGAAGGACAAAGTCCGTGGTGTCGTCGAGGAGGATCCGCTCCTCAACGTCCAGCGCTTCGGCCAGGAGCGCATAGGTCTCCCGCTGCTTCGGCAGGCGGGCGCCGAGTTCATAGTTCTGGATCGTGCGGAGAGAAAGCCCGGTGGCCTCCGCCAGAGCGCGCTGGGACAGATGTTTGGCGGCACGGGCATTTTTCAGCTTTTCGGCTAATGTCATGACGGTCATCCTTTCCTTATGAATCCTTAACATTCGCAAATAGTGCAACTTTCGTCTTGACAGTTGCGTTATGTGTGATTATATTCTTGTTCGTAATTTGCGAATAATTTACGTACAATATAGAACAAAAGACGCAAGTTGTCAAGCACTTTCTCCGCTTTTCCTCCGTTTTCTGCGGATTTCTTTGCTTTCCGGATTCCAGTATAGCAGAAATCCGGTCCCGAAATTCTCCCTCTTTTGTTCCGGAAAAAAAGATTTCCAAAGGTGCCACAGGCCGACACCTTTAAGTCCTAAAGTACGGCCAAGATCCGAGAGGGGAGGTGAGCGGGTGAATTCAGCGGAACGACAGCAGGCCATCGCCAATGTCCTGATCCATCGAAGGCAGGAGACCGTGGCAAATCTGATGACCGAGTTTGGCGTGTCGCGAAGCACAATTCTGCGGGACATCGCGACGCTCACCTGCTCCCTCCCGATCGAGACAGTCCGGGGCCGGTACGGAGGCGGGGTGAAGCTGGCGGACGACTATCGCCCGCACCGCAGCACCCTCTCTCCGGAACAGGCACAGACAATCCGCAGGGCGGCCGAGCTCATGAGAGGGCATGAGAGACAGACGCTGCTGGGTATCCTGGCACAGTTCGCCTCACCGATATGAGGGACGAAGCGAACACCGGGGAACATGGTTCCGTCGCCACCGAGGCCGAAGCTTTCCGTTTCCTGAGCGACGTGATGCGCGGGACGCTCACGGAACCGGGCGGGAAGGCGGTCTCAGTCGGGGACCGGCTGAAGGCCTGCAGCGGCCTGCTGAAGCTCTTTGAGATCCATGAGGAAGAGAGCGCTGCCGGAGAGCGGGAACTCGCCCTGGCCGCGGCGTCGGAGCGGATCGGACGGAGCATCGCGCCGGGTTTTGCGCCGGTGCTGGGGGATATACTGGTCCACGGCCACACCCACTATGACCTTCCGGGCGGGCGCGGCAGCATGAAGAGCAGCTTTGTGTCGCTGACGGTAGTGTATCTTCTGCTGCTGGAGAAGAATGCCCATGCCCTTGTCCTGCGGAAGGTGGCGAACACCATGCGCGACTCGGTTTATGCCCAGTATCTCTGGGCGTTGGAGCAGCTGGGGGTGCAGCAGTTCTTCGACTGCAAGCTCAGCCCGATGGAGCTGGTATTCCGGCCAACCGGTCAGAAGATCCTCTTCCGCGGGGCGGACGATCCGATGAAAATAAAGTCCATCAAGGTCCCCTTCGGAAGCATCACGGTGACACATTTTGAGGAGAAGGACCAGTTTGCCGGGCGGGCGGAGATCCGTACGGTCCTACAGTCCACAATGCGCGGCGGAGAACGCTTCTGGAACTTCGAGAGCTATAATCCGCCGCTCAGCCGGGACAACTGGGCCAATCTCGACTCTGCCCTGGAGCGCCCGGACCGGCTCTGCCACCGGAGCACCTATCTCGAAGCGCCGAAGGAGTGGCTGGGTGAGCAGTTCATCACCGAGGCGGAGAGCCTGCGCGAGAGCGACGAGCGGGCGTATCAGCACGAATATCTTGGACTCACGGTGGGAACGGGCGGGAACGTCTTTGAACATCTGGAGCTGCGGGAAATCAGCGAGGAGGAAGTCAAACGCTTTGACCGGATCTACATGGGTGTGGACTGGGGCTTCGCGCCGGATCCCTTCGCCTTCATTCGGCTGCATTACGACCCGGCGCGGGAGATGATCTACCTGATCGACGAGCTATGTGCGCGGCGGCAGACCAACACCGAGACCGCCCGGGAACTGCTGCGGCGTGGGTATCAGGACGGAATCATTACCTGTGACAGTGCGGAGCCGAAAAGCGTGGCGGACTATCGCAGTCTCGGGCTCAATGCCCGGGCGGCGGTCAAGGGACCGGGCAGCGTGGAATACGGGATGAAGTGGCTGCAGGGCCGCACGATCGTCATCGACCGCAGGCGCACGCCGGAAGCCTGGCGAGAGTTCAGCGGCTATGAGTTTGAACGGGACCGGGACGGAAACTTCATCTCCGGGTACCCCGACCGGGAGAACCACACGATCGACGCAGTGCGCTATGCGCTGGAGAGACTGTACGGGAAGTACAGATCGAGAGCATAGATAAAGTGAAAAGTGAAGAGTGAATAGTGAAATGAGGGAACAGATTTACCAGAAGCTGAATGAGCTGGGGTTTCCCAACGGAGGCGACGGCACGACAGAGGAGCTGCTGGCACTCTGGCGCAGCTGGTACGAGGGGAACGTGAAGCACTTCCACAGCTACCGCGTCTACAACGGCCAGAAGCGTGTCCTCTGCCGGCGGGCGGGGCTCGGCATGGCGAAGAAGATCTGCGAGGACTGGGGCAATCTCCTGATGAACGAGCGGGTGCATATCCGGCTGGAAGGAGAGCGGGAGCAGCGCTTTGTCGACGGGATCCTGCAGGACAACAGCTTCTTACTGATGGCCAACCGGATGCAGGAACACAAGGCGGCGTTGGGCACGGCGGCCTATGTTCCCCGGGTGACGGACGGCAGGATCCGCATCGACTTTCTTTCAGCGGAAGGGATCCTGCCGCTGAGCTGGGAGAACGGCCGGGTGACGGACTGTGCGTTTGCCAGCGGGCAGAGACAGGGAGACCGGGACTTATTATATCTCCAGGTCCATCACCGGGTAGACTGGAGCTATCAGATTGAGAATCTGCTCTTCAACACGGAAGGAGACCGGCTGGAGCGGCTGAGCCTTGCGGAGGTACCGGACTTCGGCGAGATCCCGGAAACGGTGTACACCGGCAGGGCGGAGCGGAGCTTTGTCCTGGACAGGATGAACATCGTGAACAACCTGGACCCCGCATCCCCGATGGGACTGTCGGTGTTTGCCAATGCAGTGGATCAGCTGCGCGGGGCAGATGTGGCCTATGACAGCTACGTAAATGAGTTCATCCTGGGAAAGAAGCGGATCATGCTCAAACCGGAGGCCACGAAGGATTTTGACGGGGCGCCGCTCTTCGACGCGGACGAACTGGCCTTTTACATCCTGCCGGAGGATTCGGGGAACGAAAGCATCATCAAGGAAATCGACATGACGCTGCGCACGGCGGAGCATCATGAGGGGATTCAGGACATGCTGAACCTGCTGGGACTCAAGTGCGGGTTCGGAGAACAGCACTACCGCTTTGAACGGGGAAGCGTGCTCACGGCGACCCAGGTGATCAGCGAGAACAGCGTCCTGTACCGGAACGTCCGGCGGCACGAGCTGATCCTGGAGACAGCACTTCGGGAACTGACCGGGATTCTCCTGCGGATGGGGAATGACTACTTCGGGCTCGGACTGCGGGAGGAGACGGAGGTCACGGTCGACTTCGACGACAGCATCATCGAGGACCGAAGCAAAGAGTTTGAGCGGGACTGCAGGATGCTGGAGCTGGGCGTGATGGGGAAAGAGGAGTTTCGGAAAAGGTGGAGGGAGTAAGAGTTCAAAGTTCAAATTTCAAATATAAAAGTGAAAAGTGAAAAGTTCAAATGAGGAGTGAGGAATGATGAATGAAGAAAGGAAAGCCATGAACGGAGAAACGGATGAGATTATGACGGCAGAAGAACACGGAGGGATCGAAGACACGACCATGGAGCACGAAGCAGAGGAAAACGGGGTGACGGAAGGTCATGATGAGGAAGACCGGGACGGAGCAGAAGAACTCCGTGCAGAGCTTAGCCTGGCTCGGGAGCGGGTGACCCAGCTGGAGCGGGAAAGAACCCTGCTTTCGCAGGGCGTGCCGGAAGAAGACCTGGACTATTACGTGTTCAAGATCGGAAAGCTGGTCAGCGAAG
>CAZMXF010000273.1:0-4064 GCA_964570015.1 uncultured Oscillospiraceae bacterium
TCATCAGGCATTTCAACTATACCCGGCTTCCAGGAATAATCATACGAATAGGTGTCGGTATTGGTTTCAACACCTTCAACTGTCTTTGTTACCGTTGTCTTTCTGCCGAGCTGCATACTCTTGTTGCCGCCGAATGTCCATATGTCACCCTCTGTATCAAGAGCGGCAACAAAGTCCTCGCCCGCGGCAATCGCCTTTATTTTTCTTTCATCACCAAACTTGTCAACAAAACTTACGAGCGTCGGAATATATGAATACTCCTCACCCTCGACAATCTCTCTGCCGAGCTGACCCTTTGAGTTGTCGCCCCAGGTATATACAAGACCTGTCGCGCTGAGACCGGCGGAGAAGTCTGTTCCCGTCACAACCTTGGGCAGCGTAATACCATCGGTTACATTTATAATGAGAGAACCGATGTAGCCTGTTTCAGTATTGTTAATTACAATCGTTGTCCGGCCGAATTTATCACCCGACTTAACAACACCCTTTATTCCGGTAATATTACCGTCCGTATCCTCCTCTGTGGGCGATGATGCCGTCGGCGAGGAACAGGACCGGCATGCGGTACTTCTCGGCCTTATCAAAGGCAAACATCATGATGTCGATGGCTTCCTGGACGGAAGACGGTGCGTAGGTCAGCAGGTGATAGTCGCCGTTGCCGCCGCCCTTGACGCCCTGGAAGTAGTCGCCCTGGGAGGCCTGGATATTGCCGAGGCCGGGGCCGCCGCGCATGACGTTCAGGATCACGCAGGGCAGCTGCGCACCGGCACAGTAGGAAATGCCTTCCTGCTTCAGCGAGACTCCGGGGCTGGAGGAAGAGGTGATGACACGCGCACCGGTACCGGCAGCGCCGTACACCATGTTGATCGCCGCGACCTCGCTCTCGGCCTGGAGGAAGCAGCCTCCGACCTCGGGCATACGTGCGGACATATACTCAGGAATCTCCGTCTGCGGAGTGATGGGGTAGCCGAAGAAGAAACGTGCGCCCGCGCGGATGGCGGCCTCAGCGATTGCTTCGCTCCCCTTCATCAAAGTCAGTGCCATAGTCTTGTCCTCCTTAGTCTCTTTCGATCCGGATGGCGACATCCGGGCAGGTACGCGCGCAGGACGCGCATCCGATGCAGTCCTCGGGTCTCACGACCTCCGCCGGATGATAGCCCTTTGCGTTGAGCTTGGTCCTGGACAGCTCCAGCACGTTCTTGGGACATGCCCTCGCGCACAGACCGCAGCCCTTGCAGATCAGCTCATTGATGCTTACGGTGATTTTTGCCATAAACTCTACCTCTTTTCTCAGATTTTTTGATCCATGATGGTAGTCACAATTTTTAAAACCGCTTCTCGCGGGGATTGACACAGGAATTACAGGTACTCAGGCTGCTGCGGCCTTTTCTCTTCGGTCTCCCCCGCCGGAGGCGGGGGAAACCGGGTTATCACAAGGTCTTACAGGTACTCCGGCTGCTGTGGCCTTTTCTCTTTGGCCTCCCCCGCCGGAGGCGGGGGAAACCGGGTTTTCATAAGGTCTTACAGGTATTCCAGCTGCTGCGGCCGCTTCTCCGGCAGGCTGCTGATCCAGCTGTTCCAGTCACGCCGCATGTAGATGTCGATGGGTAGCGGGGTGCCGATGTACTTCGGGTCGTGTCCGCCCTCCGCCAGGAACTGCTCCAGCAGTTCCTTCCGGCCGGAGGTGTACTTCACCGGGACGCCCGTCTTTTCCGAGACTTCTTTGATGAGTTCGTATCCGTCGTGCAGTTCCTGCGCCGTCGTAACCTCGGCCAGGTTGGTGTTGTTGATCATACCGGTGATCTTCAGGCGGGAATGGATCTGCATCTCCTCCTGCAGGCGGATCACCCGCTCCACCGTTCCGGCCAGCGGACGGCGGATGTTCACCACATTCAGCACTTCCAGCGCACCGTCCTCCAACTCGGCAAAGTCCTGATGGTAGCGTCCCAGTGCGGTAGAACCGACAGCGTCGCCGCCGACGTCAAAGATCACCGTGTCCCAGTCCATCGCAAACGCGGACTGGACCTCCGCCGGGAGGGAAAGCGTCTCAATGCCGGAGTTTGCGAAGTTCGGTGAAACCAGGCGGATTTCCTTCATCTCCACCTGCTTGCCGCGCTCGGTCAGGCGGAAGTAGGTGTTTACCATATCCAGATCCAGCAGTTCGGTGCGCTCGCCGCGCTCCGCTGCCCGGAAGGCAAAGTTCAGCGCCAGTTCTGACTTTCCGCTGCCGTAATTTCCGATCAGAACCATCATTTTTTTCATACCGGCGCCTCCAATTTGCATACTTTTGATTTCAGTTTTATTTTAGCACGCCGTCAAAGAGTGCGTCAATCAGCATTTTACACAGAAAAACATTATTATTAATTACAGATTGACGGAATATAAAAAAACTTGTTTTGATTTCAAAGCATAATATGAAATTTTCGTTATTATTTGCATTTGAATCCTGGATTTTATTTCCTATTATTTTTATAGGAATTTATCTTTCCAGCTTTTCTTCCCTGTTTGGAAAACGCAGAAATGCTTCTTTTCATTTTCTCTTTCCTGGGTTATAATGGATTATTCTGTTTATGGGAGACGCTAATGACACACCGAACCAAAAACATGCTCCTCCTGCTGCCGCTGTGTGCGGTCCTGCTGCTGACCGGCTTTACCTCTTCCTTCGAGAAGAGCTACCAGGACGCCGAAGCGCTGTTGGCCCAGGGGGACTATGCGGCCGCCTCTGCCAGGTTCCGGGAACTCGGAAGCTACGAGGAGGCCAGCCGTCTGCTGATGTACAGCCGGGCGGCAGCCGCGGCCGAAAGCGGCGACTATGAAACCGCCCGCAGAGCCTTTTCCGCGCTGGACAGCTTTCGGGATGCGCCGGAAATGCTGCGCTATTATGAAGGCCGCGAGGCGGAAACCAAAGGGCGGATTGCCCTGACATCAGAAGATTATGCCTCTGCGATCCGTGAACTGAAAGACGCTTCGGAGATTTACGCCGCTCTTCCGGGATTCCGGGATACGGCACAGCGCGCGGCAGACTGTTTCAGCGCTCTGTATGAGCAGGGACGCGCGCTGCTGAACGTTGCCCGGTACAATGACGCGCGGGATCTCTTCACCGCGCTGGGCACCTATGAGGACAGCGCCGCTTTGAACGGCTACTGCGAAGCCTCCCTTCTGGAGGCAAGTGGATCGTCCCTCGCCGCAGCGGATCGCTTCTCCGCGCTTTCCGGTGTCCTGGACTCGGCCGCACGGGCAGATGCCAACCGCGAACAGGTCTACCAGCAGGCTCTCTCCCTCTCCGCGGAGGGAAAGCAGGAGGCCTCCATCAATCTGTTCAATGCGCTCGGCTCCTATCGGGACTCTATGCAGCAGCGGGACAGCACGATCCGTCTGCTTTTGGACGAACGACTGCAGAACGGCGAATATGACGGCGTCTCTCTTCTGCTGGACACCGCGTCCGAGGCCATGTCCCTGCAACGGATCGACCGGGCGGAATGGGCACGGTTTGAACCCTTCCTGGATGGATTCATCGAGGCCTATCTCCACTTCAGCGCAGGCAGCATGGATTCCTGGGGCGGTTACTACGGGATGATTCCCTATATTGATCCGAACGGGTCCCTGGAGTACCGCTACCGCCAGGTCACGATGATCGGCAGCTACAGCCACAACTCCAACTTCAACTACTACGGAAGCGAGTTTCTCGATCTCTTCCTGCTGAGGGAGAACTTCTACATCGCCTATGTCCGCGCTACCGCCTCTGTCAATCAGCCGCGCGGTCCGGTCGAAGTAACCCGGACTTTCCGTGTTCTGCTCCACGACACGGCCAACGGGCTGATCGCCGAGGCGCTGGACGACTGCCTCTACGGGACGACCAATCCCTCCGGGCGCCTCACCGTCACCTGCCCGCTGCCCAACGGGGAACTTCCTCCCGATGAGGACGGCGACGGCATCATCGTCGTGGATGTGATGAAAAAAGGCTTCCAGGGGACGATGATCATCGTGCTGGATCCCTCCCGCGTTTTCTTGGGCGGCCCCGGTTTCTTCGGCGGCAACGGGATGATCCTGGAGGATCTGGTCGC
>CAZMXF010000274.1:0-4057 GCA_964570015.1 uncultured Oscillospiraceae bacterium
GAAATTTCACCTGACTTTTTGTGCAGTTTGTATAGGTTGTTCTGAATCAGTCTGAGAGCCTGTTCCGGTCTCCATCCAGGCGAAGCAGCCGGTTCACCCGCCTGACCAGGAGCCGCAGCAACAGGGCCGCCGCCATGCTGAAGAAAAAGGCAAAGGACACCCGAACCAACTCTGGTGTATCATTGGTAGTCCAATTGTAAATGTAGTGATATCCGAACTTGACGCCGTCCACATGAACCAGAAACCACTCATAGGAAAACTGATCCACCCAGAGGAATACCGGCCGAATCACATGCTTTCCACAGGCATAGAGCAACAGTGCCGTTGCCATGTAGCCGATCAGTGCCGGAACGTCATTGAACGCCTGCCAATATCCCCCGAGTTTTATCATCAGAGCTGCAAGCGCAAGTCCGCAGACCGCCGCCGGAAGAAGGCATCGGATTGGGAGATGCAGTGAGTCATGCGTCATGAGATAATCCGCAACGGACATGCCGAGAATGAATTCCCAGAGATACTGCAGACAGAAGCTACCCCAGATTCTCAGATTCTCCAGACCTGTCGCATGCATCACGATCCACCAGATCACACTTGCCGCGCAGCCGGTCATCAGAACCGTGCGCATGGAGGTCTTCTCTCGCAGTTTACAGAGTGGAAGAAACAGCAGATAGAGCTGGATAATGGTCGAGATAAACCAGAACTGCAGACCATAAGACAGGATATACTTCTCGAAAAACATTTTATAAAGGAAGACGTGACTCAGCAGGTATTCCAGCTGTGTTTTGTCATCCACGCCATAATGCGGGAGAAAGAAGTGAATCACAAGGAAGATCAGATACGGAATATAAATCTTCAGAAACCGCTTCTTCATGAATTCCCCGAATCCCATCGGTCTGTGCAGATAACTGAGATACAGCCCGAAACCGGAGCAGAAGATAAAGACATGCCCTCCGGTGCCGCCCAAGGCGGAAGCCGCGCGCAGCCATGCCGGGATCTGTCCGTCATTCCAGTAGACCTGAATGACGTGCATCAGCACTACCGTCGTAATTGCGAATCCGCGTAGAAAGGACACTTCCTTATATTTATGATATCCGCCCTGAATGGTCAGCTTCCTCATCTCCTGTCTGTTCCGCTTTGCCGTCCGCTCCTCTGCTTCACCTCATCGATCAGAGGGAAGCGCAGTGGTTCGCAGCGGCAGCTGCAATGATAATATAGGTTTGGCATCAAAAGAAAAAATAAGCTCTGCCTCTCGGCAGAGCTTGGTGGGGGAAGGTGGATTCGAACCACCGAAGGCATCGCCAGCAGATTTACAGTCTGTCCCCTTTGGCCACTCGGGAATTCCCCCATATTTACAAAAAAGTTGGAGCTGGTGGACGGACTCGAACCCCCGACCTGCTGATTACAAATCAGCTGCTCTACCGACTGAGCTACACCAGCATCTGCAAGGTCAGCAGCCATCATCCAGCCGCCCGGTTATAATAGCAGAAACCCCCTCGTTTGTCAACTCTTTTTTTCATCACTTTTTCTGCACTTCCTGTTCCGCCTTTTCCGGCAGAATTCCGAATCCGAGGATCCTGCCCGGTCCCAGGGTACAGTCATATTCAAATTCCTTTACGACAGGTTCGCGGTTTCCCTCGATGGTCCGGATCGTACTACCTTCTACCTCCGTGACGATGCCAACATGATCTGCCCTGCCGTCGTCCCAGTCGAAGAATACGATGTCGCCCGGGGCCGGCGTATAGTTCAGCGCGTCCTGAAACATCCCCTTGTGTTTCAGGTTGTCCACCCAGTTGATTATTCCGCTGTCATAGGGGAACACCTCATCGGGGATCCCCGCGTAGGAAAGGCAGAAGGAGACAAACATTGCGCACCAGGCCCCGTAGGGATACCCGTACCAGGCCCCGTAACGGTTATAGTGACCTTTATGGAATTCTCCTCCGATGGCGATATTGGTCTTGCTCTCGGCATAGCCGAGCTGGCTTCTCGCCACCGAAATCAGGTCCGTGCGATAGTTTCCGGTGAGTCTGACCGCACCCAGAGAAGCTTCCCAGTCCTCCGCCGTCTCGAGATCAGCATCCGGCTCACTGACAATGATCTCGTCTCCCGTGTCTTCATCCCGCTCGACGATTACCCTTCGGAAGCATTCCGGACCGTGTACATGTTCCTCAAGTTCCAGCTTCCCACAGGTCAGCTTCCCACTGTCGTCGTAGCAGGAGTCTGTATGGGTATGGAGCTCCAACTGCCCGCAAATCAGATTCCCGCTGCCGTCGTAACAGGTCTCGTCGTGCACATGCGGCGGAATGAGCGGCAGCTCGCACACCCGTTCATAATAGCTGTCAAAGCAGTCAGAATTATGCACATGAACCGCATACCCGGCATACCCTTCCCCGGTTTTCGGTTGATAGCGGCAGTCAAAAACATAGTCGATCCGGTACAGCCCTTCGGCGCTCGCTGCAGCACAGGGCATCAGAAGGCAGGACAAAGCAGTCAGTCCGCCGAGCAGCCTGACGATTCCTCTATGACAGAATATTTCGCCTGCCATTCCATGCTCCTTCCCGAGTTCGGGACGGGCAGACGCCAAGCCGGCTTCTGCTCCGTCCCTCCATGCTCATCCGGTTCTTAGGCTCAGACTTCGATCAGTTCGTACTCCCTGGTGCCGATGCCCAGCTCCGCGGCAGCTTCGATCGTGTGAACGCCGTTTCTGCTCTCGACACGCTGTAAGAAGTGGTCACGTCCGGGATCATCAGACTCGTAGATCAGATCGATGCAGGCCTGGTCGATTGCCACCGGGTCCAGAGACGCCAGAATACCGATATCTTTCATGCAGGGCGGCTCCGCCACGTTGACACAGTCGCAGTCCACCGAGAGATTCTTCATCACATTGATGAAGGCAATCTTTCCCTCAAAGTGCTCCACCACGGAAGACGCAGCGTCGGCCATGGACTCGGGGAAAACCACCTTGTCCGCATGCACATCCCATGCGTCGAAGTTGCTGTCGCTCTTCCCACCGGAGTGGATCAGCGCCTTGCCGGCACGGCTGGCACAGCCGATGGAGAGCTGTTTGAGCGCTCCGCCGTATCCGCCCATCGGATGTCCCTTAAAGTGCGCCAGCACCAGCATGGAGTCATAGTTCTCGATGTTCTTGCCGAGACGGTTCTCTTTCAGGATCTTCCCGTTCGGGATCTGCCAGACCACATCCGGCCCTTCCGCGTCCATCAGATCCACGTTGAAATACTTGTTCCAGCCGTGATACTCAATGAGCTGACGATGAGATTCCGTATAGTCGCGGACACCGTTGTTGAACTTGCTGCCGTAAGCGGTGTTGCATTCGACAATCGTTCCGTTGACGTGTTCCACCATCGGCTTCCAGAAGTCAGGGCGCAGGAAATTCTGATTTCCCTTCTCGCCGGAATGCACCTTCACGGCCACCTTTCCCGGAAGGTCAATGCCGAGCTTCTCATACATCTTAACCACGATTTCCGGGCTGATTTCTTTGCTGAAATAGACTTTTGCTTTTGTCATTCTGGTCATCCCCCTCTTATTTCCATATCACATATTCGGAGCTGCAATTTCAGTGTACCATAATTTTAATAGATATCGGCTTTTTTTGCAACCGTATTTTCGCCCTTCTCCCTCTGTCCCGTTCCCGTCTGCTCTTTTCTTCCGCTTCGATGCTCTTGTCTCTTGTTTCCGGAATGTTATGGAAACCGGTAATTGAAGCATTTTTGTAACCAAGTGTCTCTTTTGTTTGGAAGATTTAACTGCAAAATGCGGCAATTTGGCCGAATTTGAGCGATTTGCCTGTCGAAAACTCTGTCGAAACTGTCAATAACTTTTCTTCATGAATCGGAGATATTTTCGATTATGTAACCCAAGTCATGTTCCGAAGATTGAAAATGCCCTTTTCCTTTCCCTTCGCTCGCTCTTTTCCAGAACATGCCGGATCAAAAGAAAACAGTTGACGAAAAGCCTCTCTTGTGGTAATATAACTGAGCTTTCTGAGGGAATGCTGGATTAGCTCAGCCGGTAGAGCGCCTGATTCGTAATCATGAGGTCGCGA
>CAZMXF010000275.1:0-4048 GCA_964570015.1 uncultured Oscillospiraceae bacterium
GATGGATTATGGTAGAACGGGAGGTTGCCCTGGTATTTTGCGATGGTGTCAGGAAGATACGGAGAACGGAGGACAACTCCATCCTGACACAGATGATTCTGATACCATGGAAGGGAGTAATCATACAGAGAGTATCCGCCATACATTTCTTCGGACGAGTTTTTGTACAGCAGGTGAAACATCAGAAGAATATCGTCCATATTCTTCTTATCAAAAACGGCGAGATAGTGGGCCTTTTCTTCATCAGGGAACAGATTTCGAATAGGATGAAAAATATCAGCTCTTTTGCATACCTCAGATACCACAAAGAATTGAGACACAAAGCTTTCAGGGAACAGAAAGCAAGCCTGATGATCCGTATCCAGATCCTCAAACTGGCTCATAAAGGATTCAACGTAAGAATTCGCAGACAGGGGAGACGTAGCTTCGATGAGCTCTTTTGTGGCGTAGCGGTAGGGAAGGTCATCCCATGAGAGCTGGACTAAAAAGCGATCGTATTGATGTGACTCATACTCCTCACGCAATTCATCAAAATCCTTCTGATACGATTCATGTTCTTCCAGAAGAGTGTCCAGTGAAGAGAAGGTGGTCAATGAATGATACTGCGGATACTTATTCCAGAGCATATTCAGGCGGCCAAAGGAAAATGACTGAGCTGGTTTTACGTGAACAGGCGGATACAAGTGATAGTCCTCCCACTATTTTTTCCATGATCTCATAATAGCACTAAACCTGTCCAGTTACTTGGACAGGTTAACAAATGAGAAAAACACTCTGTAGGCCTCTAAAATGCCCGCACTCATCGTCTAGACCCATTGAGAATGGAAAATGCAGTCCGCTGTATGAAGACTGCGGACTGCATTTACAAAAAGAAGAAAAGGAGGAAATGAAAAAGATGTTTACATAATACTTGAAATATGGTGATTTGTCAACGTGTTTTATAGTATTCATTTCTTTAGCTGAGTTTCTTGCCTCATGGCATTTGGGGCGGGTGTTGAGAGAGATCATTGTAGAATTGGTTATTTCATGGTAATATTTATTTTAGGATTAGAGACCGAAGCAGCGAAGAAAACAATCATCCATATGACAGGGAAAGAAAAGCCATAATTCTTACAGCGGAAAACTGCTTCAGATATGCATACAACAGCGGGATGAAGTAAGATGCAGACGATAGACCAGGCTCTGGACAAACTGGAGAAATCAAGATTCCGTTCCAGCTTTTACTTAACGAAAAAAGAGCGGGAGTATCTCGTTGACAAAGGCATGGAAACGATGCGGAGGCATGCGCAGGACTTCGTCCGTCAGAAACTTGCCCCGGCGGAACCTGTGAATGACGGAAAGCAGACTCCGATGCACGGACATCCGGTGTTTAAAGCAATGCATGCCACGGCTTGCTGCTGCCGAGGATGCATGAACAAATGGTACCGGGTAACAAAGGGACGAGCTTTGACTGAATCTGAGCAGGAGAGAGTTGTGAATCTCCTGATGGCCTGGCTGGACCGGCAGGAGAAAAAGAACTGAGCACATACAACAACCCTACAATTTGATGGATTGGGAGTAACAACAATGGGAAAAAGGAAGATACTGTTTGCCTTCCTGCTGTTTATTGGGCTGTTTACTTCATTTTGTTATGCTGGTCAGAAGGCAGCTGCAAACATTGAAGGGGAGCAGAATAGCGGATCGGCAACTTCAACATCGGCAGACAAGATTTTGGAAGGAGAATATGATTCTATGAAGACTATCTATTATGCAGGAGGCTGCTTCTGGGGCACACAGAAGTTCTTCGATCAATTTGACGGAGTAGTGGAAACGGAAGTCGGCTATGCCAACGGTCCGACAGAGAATCCGAGTTATCAGGAAGTCTGCATGAAATCCGGACATGCCGAAACGGTGAAGGTCGTATATGACAGCAGCAGGATCAGTCTGACAGAGTTGACGGAGTATTATTTCATGACAATAGATCCACTGGCTTATCATCGGCAGGGAGCGGATAAAGGCATTCAGTACCGCACAGGTATCTACTATATAGATGAGGAGGATCTTCCGGAACTGAAAGCCTGTTACGCAAAAGAACAGGAGAAGTATTCGCATCCGATGGAAGTAGAGCTTCAGCCACTGGAAAACTTCTATTCTGCGGAGGAATACCACCAGAAATACCTGGATAAAAACCCGGGAGGATACTGCCATATCCCCAAAAAACTGTTTGATCTGCAGACGCAGAAGAATCAGCAGGAAACAGAGGCGGAACTACGGGAGCGGATCGGTGATTTGGCCTATGAAGTGACACAGAATGCAGCGACGGAAAGACCTTTCACGGGTGAATATGATGACTTCTTCGAGAAAGGCCTGTATGTGGATATTGTCAGCGGAGAAGCACTTTTCACATCACTTGACAAATATAACTCCGGATGCGGATGGCCTGCCTTCTCAAAACCAATTACAGAAGATGCCGTAACGGAAACTACGGATATTAGCCATTTCATGATCCGTACAGAAGTTCGAAGCGCAGGGGCTGATTCCCATTTGGGACATGTGTTTACAGACGGACCTGAAGAGACAGGAGGTCTGCGCTACTGCATTAATTCCGCCTCTCTCCGGTTCATCCCGTACGAAGATATGGAGAAGGAAGGATATGGTGAGTTCCTTCCGATGTTTGATAATCAGTGAATTATCAAGGCTGAAAACTACTATGAAGACATATCAGTCACTCAACGAAGCCACACAAGATCTGTATGAATCCAATGTGACATCAGTCCAGCCTGTTTCAGGCGGAGATATCAACCAGGCTTACAGACTGATTATAGACGGCACATCTGTTTTTATGAAAGCGAACAGCCGGCAGAACACGGCTTTCTTCGCAGCAGAAGCAGCCGGCCTGGAAACACTCTCAGAGACAGGCACGATCCGGGTGCCCGGTGTCCTGGGAATGGGAACAGACAGGCAATATGGCGCTTTTCTGCTGCTGGAGTGGAGCCAAGGTGTGCAGGGAAAGGGATTCTTCGAACATTTTGGCAGAAATCTGGCCTGCATGCATATTGCGGAAGCTACTGACTACCTTGATAACGGGAAATACGGCTATTATCAGGACAACTATATTGGATCCACCAAGCAGATTAATAGACCATCAGACTCCTGGGTTCAGTTCTTTCGCGACAGCAGGCTGGTGCCGCAGTTTCGCAAGGCATCCTCTTTTTTTGACTCGTCCGAACAAAAACGTATCAGATACCTGCTGGACCATCTGGATGAGTATCTTCCTGAGCCGGAACATGCTTCAGTTCTCCATGGAGATCTCTGGTGCGGCAATTATATTATCGGCAATGACGGGGAAGCATGGCTGATTGATCCGGCTGTTTATCTTGGCCATTCAGAGGCAGACCTGGCCATGACAGAACTGTTTGGAGGGTTTCCAAGAGAATTCTATTCAGCATATGACGAAGTAAATCCAATTGATAGAGAATATGTACAAAGACGCGGTCTATATAATCTGTACCATATTCTGAATCACCTGAATTTGTTTGGCGGATCCTATTTGTGGGAAGTGAAACGAGTACTTCGGCAGTTTAGTGCGTGACAATTCAGGGGTTATTGACACTCCCACTGCGTGAGCGGTGGGAGTGTCAATGATAGTAGTACTTGAAAAGCGAACCATAATGTTGTAAAATAATGTTGAAAATAAATTCAATGAAAAAATTTCCACGTTAGTAGGTGCTGTTATGTTTGTCGGCAGAAAAAATGAATTGATTTCTATTCGTAATGCATTATTGACTCCGGGCTCGGCTGTCATGATTTATGGAAAAAGAAAAGTCGGAAAGACGACATTGATTAAGGAAGCTCTGCAAAACGGAAAAAACATCAGTGCCTATTATGAGTGTATTAAGGGCAGCTTGGAAGAAAACATATCCTTGTTGACTCAGGAGCTGGTCAGGACTGGAATACTCCCAGCGATGCTGGCATTTCAAAGCTTTCAGGATTTGTTTTCCTATTTGGATTCGCTGGCGAAACATATCGTAATTATAATAGATGAATACCCATATCTGAAAGTAGCGAA
>CAZMXF010000276.1:0-4048 GCA_964570015.1 uncultured Oscillospiraceae bacterium
CGTTAAGATTGTTCTCAAAGAAGCGGTTGATCGTCTCCAGTGTATCCTCATCCAGCGTCTCGATAGGGTTTTTCTTGAAGACTTCATTGAGAAACATCTCACAGAGCGTCGTTGGAAGCTGATAGATGATTCTTCCAAGTCCGAGACTCTCATAGTGGATGATCGTTTTATCACTTTCAAAGACGCGTCCGACGTCGATGGCAACCTGCGCTTCTTTGTAGCGGTCAGCCAGTTCACGCAGATGACGGGCTTCGGTGCTGATGCCGATCACACAACGAATTCCGAGCTGTTCATACAGCGCCTTTTCGATCCCTGCCGCGATGGCATGGATCTCTTCTTTCGAAGTATCCGCCTGAATGGACTTGACTACGACAATATCACTCTCGTTGATATTCAAGACAAAGTCATGCTGTCTGTCCGGGAAAAGCCGGCTGACCAGCTCCCCTGCCGCCACATCGGCATTTTCCGTTTGGCGCATCAGGAACACCGTACGCGGCTCATCCGTGACAAAATGCAGTTCCTTGGCCCGTACATAGACATCCCCGGGAAGAATGTTGTCGGAGATGATGTTTTTGATGAATGCAGCCCGGTTGTGCTTTTCTTCGTAATTGGCCAGCGCTTCGTCAAATGCAACCGCAGAAATGGCGCAGACTGTCTTTGCCACGCTGTCGGTTCCGTCTACAAAAGCCGCATAACCCAGCTGCCCGCTTTCGGAGCTGAGAAGCACGTAGGTTCTCCCCGCCGTCACTAGCTCATGGCTGACACTATCTACAAGATTCACCCGGAAGTCTTCCACCCGGGAGCCGATCGCCGCCAGTTCACTGCAGGCGATGACGTAGCCCTGGTCATCCACAACACCGACGGTTCTGTCCACGGAGTCCTTCATCTGAATGATTACATTTTGAAAAATTCTGCTCGGCATGATGCATTCTCCATTCTGCCTGTTTCCGGCTGAAAATCCGGTCGGTCAAGACCGTGCAGAGGAATCGATACCCCATTTGGGCAAAATGTGTAATAAAAAATCCACTCAAAAAACCACTAATTCATATAATAACTCTAAAATCAGTAATTTTCAATAGAAAATGCAGCGAATTTTTGTGAAATTTTTCAGATGAATTGCCAAACAAGTCAAAAACAGATGAATTCAGGGCCGCTTTTTTGACTATTTTTCCATACCCAGCATCTTGAACATGATGCACAATTCCTCTTCCGTCAACTCCCGATAACGCCCGTTCCCCGGACCCGGTTCGACCTGAAGAGGTCCGACAGAGAGGCGCCGCAGCGTCAGGACCGGCTTTCCGACCGCCGCCAGCATTCTTCTGACCTGGTGGTACTTTCCTTCCTGCACCGTCACGAGGCAGTCATATTCGCCGAGGATCTCGAGGCCAGCCGGAAGACACTTCGTCCCGTCGGCCAGGATCAGACCGTTTTGAAACCGCTCTGGGTCTTTCGGTTCCAGGCGCTGCTCCACAGTCGCATGGTAAACCTTCGGTACCGCATATTTCGGAGAGATCACCCTGTGGGCAAACTCTCCGTCGTTCGTCAAAAGCAGCAGACCGCTGGTATCCTTGTCCAGCCTTCCGACCGGGGTGATGTTCAGCTTTCGGATTTCCGGCGGAAACAGGTCAAGAACCGTCTCCTGCCTGCTGTCCCTCGACGCTGTAATCAGGCCCGTCGGTTTGTCTAGGAGATAATAGCGGAATCTGCTGTATCGGCAGGGAGAGCCGTTCAGCGTAACGGTGATTGTGTTTTCATCGAATTTCTGTTCCGGTTTGCGGACTATGCTCCCGTTGACCGTAACCGCACCGGAGCGGATCGTCCTGCCGGCTTCGCTTCTCGTCAGTCCGGTAGCATCCGAGAGGTATTTATCAAGCCTTATCATGCCGTCCCCGCTCCCTACAGAAGCCGGAGCAACCAGCTAAGAAGATGCTCACGTCCGTCACCTTTCTCAGCCGAAAACGGAATCAGCTCCGTTCCCTCGTCCAGGGAGAGCGTCTGTCGGATCAGTGCCATCGATGCTTCGATTTCGCTTTTTTTCAGCTTGTCCAGTTTGTTGGCCAGTACCACAAACTCGTGCCCGGCATTCCTGAAGTACTCTGCCATCCGGATATCATCCTCTGTCGGCTTATGCCGCGCATCGACGATCAACACACCGACATCAAATGTCTCATTCTCGGCAAAAAAGCTCTCCATCAATCCCGCCCAGCGATCCCGCTCATTCTGGGAGACCTTGGCAAAGCCATATCCGGGCAGGTCGACGAAATACAACTTTCCGTCGATCTCAAAGTAATTTACATGGACTGTTTTCCCGGGTGTTGCCCCTACTTTGGCAAGCTGTTTTCGGTTGACAATGCGATTGATGACTGACGATTTGCCCACATTCGATCTTCCGGCAAAGGCAACCTTCGGCAGGGAGCTTCGGATAAACTGCTTCGGAGCCGCGGCAGAGCGGATGAACTCCGCCCGGTTAAGGTTCAGGTCAGTCATCTCACTGTCTCACTGTTTCCGTCGCGGCAGCCCGATGAGTTCTGTGAAGCTTCGTGCTTTCCTTCTTTTCTTCCTGCTGTGGGAACACCAGCTTCAGCACCTCATCCGCATGTTCCACTGCCACAAAGTTCAATCTGGCACGTACCAGCGGATCAATTTCCTCCAGATCCGATTCGTTCTCTTTCGGGATAATCACGGTAGCCACACCGGCACGCAATGCTGCCATGGTCTTTTCTCTCAGTCCACCGATCGGCAGCACGCGGCCACGCAGACTGATTTCCCCGGTCATGGCGATATCCCCTCGAACCGGCTTTCCGCTCAGTGCGGAAATGACCGCGATGCACATGGTAATGCCGGCAGAGGGGCCGTCCTTCGGCACCGCCGCCTCCGGGAAGTGAATATGAATGTCCTTGTTCTTGTAAAAATCGGGGTCAATCCCCAGGAGCTCTGCCCTGCTGCGGATATAAGTAATCGCGGCTCTCGCCGATTCCTTCATCACATCGCCGAGATTTCCGGTCAGTTCGACCTTTCCGGTTCCGCTTACCACCGCGGTTTCGACGTCGAGCACTTCGCCCCCGACGGAAGTATAGGCCAGACCTCTGACCAGGCCGACAGTAGCCGCACTGCGGCGCTCATCCGGCTTGAAGCGTACAGGTCCCAGCAGTTTTTCCAGCTTTTCCGGCCGAACAGTCAGGGATTTGAAACGCTCTTCCGCGATGCCGCTCGCCGCCTTGCGACAGAGAGCTGCAATTTCGCGTTCCAGCTGGCGCACGCCGGATTCCCGAGTGTAGCCACGGATCATCGCACGCACGGTATCGTCGCTGACCTTGAGCTGCGTTGCCTTGAGGCCGTGTCGTTTCCGCTGTTTGGGCAGAAGATGCTGCTTCGCGATCTGCAGCTTTTCCTCGTCGGTATAGCTGGTCAGTTCAATCACTTCCATACGGTCGAGCAGCGCTCTGGGAATCGTCTCGGTAGTGTTGGCTGTCGTGATGAAGAAAACCTCTGACAGATCGAAGGGAATCTCCAGGAAATGGTCCCGGAATGTCTTATTCTGTTCCGGGTCAAGAGCTTCCAGCAGGGCGGCCGAGGGATCTCCGCGGTAGTCGGAGCCCAGCTTGTCGATCTCGTCGAGCACCATCAGCGGGTTGCAGCTTTTTGCCTGGATGATGCCGTTGATCAGGCGGCCGGGCATGGAGCCGATATAGGTCTTCCGGTGTCCGCGGATCTCCGCCTCATCGTGGATGCCGCCGAGGGAGACACGTACGAGTTCTCTGCCCGTAGCGCGCGCAATGCTCATGGCAATGCTTGTCTTTCCGGTTCCCGGAGGGCCGACCAGGCAGAGCATGCCGCCTTTGACTTCCGGTGCCAGTGTACGGACAGCAAGGTATTCCAGGATTCTCTCCTTCACCTTCTCCAGGCCGTAATGATCTTCGTCCAGCATCTTCCGTGCCAGCGGAAGATCCGTGATTTCTTCATTTTTCTTTCCCCACGGTAATTCCAGGCAGATGTCCAGGTAACTCCGCAGAACCGCTGCCTCCGAAGATCCGAATGCCTGTTTGCG
>CAZMXF010000277.1:0-4036 GCA_964570015.1 uncultured Oscillospiraceae bacterium
CCGCACACGACAGTGAGGTCTTTCGTTCCCTCGGCGTCCGGCTGCTGGAAGAAGCAGCCTGGTATCCGTTTGCGGTACTGGACGAGATCGGCGGAATCGACCTGATCATTCCGCAGTTTCGAAATGCGCTGGACAACCTGCTGAACTCAGAGCTGCCAATTCTCGGCGTCGTTAAGAGCCGGGAAGACAGCGAACAGATGCGGCACCTCCTCGGTCCGGGATCCCGCTTTACCGCATTCTCCGACCGGCTCTTTGAGCGATTGGCCGGAGACCCGGATACCGAGTTGCTTGTGATCGCGGAGGATGCGGAGAAGGAAGCCGCGAACGCTGTCGCGGCCTGGACTGCCGAATATGCGATGCTGCCGGGCTTTCAGGAGAAATAATGATACAGAAATCAGGCGATAAAATGGAAACGAAGACAAACATACCGGTAGAAGAACCGCTTCCCGAGGGTTATCACCGCCATGCGGACGGCACCATACACTGTCATCAGCATCTGGAAGACGGAAGCATCTCACCGGAACATGAGCACGATCATGCCCACGGACACGGCCATACGCATACGCAGACCAAGGCGGTGGTCAACCGGCTGGCACGAGCCATCGGGCATCTGGAATCGGTCAAGAGTATGGTGGAGAACGGGCGGGACTGCACGGAAGTGCTGATCCAGCTGGCCGCGGTGCGCTCTGCCCTCAACAGCACGGCGAAGGTCATCCTGAAGGATCATCTTGAGCACTGCATCAGTGAGGGCGGAGCGAACACCGAAGAGCAGCTGCGCGCTCTGAACGACGCCATCGACAAGTTCATGCAGTGAGCGCCCTTCCGAGTGCGCATGAAGACAGGTTCATAACAAATCATCGGACAAAAACAAAAACGCCCTCCGGATTACTCCGGGGGGCGCCCGCTTATGCCGTGCCGGCCCATAGGTAACCTGCACAAAAGAGCAGGTGGGTTGCCTAAGTTCTGTTTCACTGCTTCCAACTTCCGGGACAAGTCTCCGGGAGGCCTGCAATCCGCAGATTCAAATCAGCATCCCTTATAAGAGATGTGGGTTTCATGGGCCGTCAGGTCCGAAAGGACTTACACGGGCACAGCAGAAAAATCATTCGTCAGAAGGGTCTTCCTCATCCTCATCGTCATAGAGGAGCGCCATGAAACGCTCATAGACATCCTGGAGCTCCGCATCATCGTCAATGGATTCAAAGACCTCGTCGCCGTTTTCGTCTTCCACAACACGCAGGAGAATGAAGCCGTAATCAGGATCGTCTTCCTTCATGTCCGCAGGGAGGAAGGACATGTAGGTCTTGCCGTTATAGTCCATGGACTCGATCACTTCCAGCTCGAACTCCTGGCCGTCATCGTCTACGATGGTGATAAAGTCGCTGCCGAATTCGTCGCTCATCTCTTCAACCTCCTGTTTTCTGATGTAGCTATTGTATCGCATCGCTGAAAAGAAATCAATACTTACACATGAAAAAACCCATTCTGATCAAAATAGACCGGGATGGGTTCTTCTGCTCTATACAAGCGGCGTATCCTTGTAAGGCCTGCCTTTCAGCAGGGGAGCGGGATCAGCGCTGCTCGTTCACATAGATGTTGGCTTTGCTCTGGATCAGACGGGCGACCTCATCGATGCTCTTCTGGTCGGCGAAGAAAGCCTGAGCCTGCTCATTGACAATGTCATAGATGCTGGTATCATAGCTTGCCACCTTGGTGCAGGTCTCAATGATGGAGAGTACTTCATCCGCCTGCTCCTGCGTCATGGCGTAGATGTTGTGCTCCACACCGCTGCCGTCGATCCAGGCGCCGCGGCTCTCCTCAATCTTCTCGCCGTTTTCATCGAGAAGAATGTTGCCGTTGGCGTCCTTGCGGTATCTCGGCGTCATGAAATCTTCAAGCTGTTTGTTGAAAACGTTGCGGTTGGACGGGATGTTGTACTGACTGGCCTGGCCGGATTCGGTGAGCATGGAGCGGAAGAACTCCCAGGCAGCTTCCTTGTCGGCGCAGGTTTTGCTCATGGCAAAGCCGTTCTCAAAGCGCATGATGCTGCCGACACCGCTGCTTGTAGGCCAGCCGATATAAGTGGCCTTTCCGCCGAAGTTTGCACCGTTCCAGAGAATGGAGTCCAAACCGTAGAGATAGGTCTGCGTCAGCATCTGGCGGCCCTGCCGCAGCAGATCCTGGGTGTTCTCGGAGTTGTCATGCTCATCCCAGTTGTATTCCGCGGGGAACTGCTTGACAAACTGCAGGAGCTGCTTGAAGTTGTCGCTCTCAAAGTTGACCTTTCCGGAGGTCCAGTCCACAAAGTTGTCCATATCCGCATAGAGCAGGGAACTCAGGACCTGGTCACGGGTGACATAGGGTTCAAGAGGCGTGCAGCCTTCGGGCATCTTTTCCAGAGCGGCATTAAAGTCGTCATAGGTCCAGCCCGGTGTATCTCCGACGATACTGGTAGCACCGCAAAGGGTTTCCACGGAGAAACCGGAGACGATCTGATACAGACCGCCGTTGACCTCCAGTGCGGAGAGAAGGTTGGGGAAGAAGTCCTCCCGCTTTAGATCCGGATCCTTGTCCAGATAGGGATAGAGATCCTCCAGCA
This sequence comes from uncultured Oscillospiraceae bacterium, assembly GCA_964570015.1. GTDB lineage: Bacteria > Bacillota > Clostridia > Oscillospirales > Oscillospiraceae > Limivicinus. Next base: position 2,600 of record CAZMXF010000277.1, read on the forward strand.
GCCCTTTGGACGCGATCTGACGATAGGCGATCTGCCCAGTGGGAATGATATCGGGGAGATTGCCGGCCATGACTTCGGTGTTGAACTTGGTGATGCCGGCGGAGTAGTCGTTTTCGGTGTTGTACTGGGCATAGTCCTGGTACTCCAGACGGACATTATCATGGGTACGGTTGAAGCGGACCATGCGGTTGGTGAGCTGATAATCGGGGTTGTATTCCAGCTGCGCCACAGTCAGGATCTGCTTCTTCGGGAGTGAATCGGCCGGGACTCTGGTCAGCGTGAAGAGCTGGCTGTCGATGCTTCCGCCGGAATAGTCCGTTGTGACACCGGTGATGGTACCGTCGGAAGAGATTTTCATTGCCTGATTGGCTACCGCGTCGCCGTTGATGTCACAGCTCAGCCAGTTCAGAACCGGGACCGGTTCCTCTCCTCCCAGTTTGAACCCATAGAGGAACAAGCCGCTGGTGTAATAGAAGTCAAAATTCTCGTCACCGGGGAAAAGCGACCACGCGGAATCGGGGATTGGGAAGCTCTCGCCGAGCTCCTTCTTTTCGCTGTCGAGGGGACGGAGTTCCGGGCCTCTGTCGCCGTAGAGCATGACCGCGACGCTGCCGTCGGCCAAGGTGACCATGGAGTTGATGTAGCTGTCTGTCTGCATTGACCAGGCAATGCTGCCGTCCGGCGCGATGGCCTGAAGAGTCGTATCCATGAGGACAATGAGATTGCCGCTGGGGTCCTTGGCAACGTTGTAGGTGTTGAGCCAGACATTCGTGGTATCCAGATCAATGGGGGCACGACTCAGTTCCTCTCCCTCCGGGGAAAGGATGACGATGTCATAGTTCTGCTCGTTGTGATAGTAGTTGCCCATGTACTGCTCTTCCGTCCCATAGACGCTGTCCGGACCTTCAAACCAGCCGGCGCCTTCCATCTCCAGCATCATGAGATTCCCTTCGGCATTCACGACCGGCGTGCCGAGGTTGTGATAGGAGTAGAAGTCCCTGCGGTTTTCGGTGTTGGATGTCGGCTGGACCGGGACGTACTTCGGAAGCGGTTCGATCTTGCCATCCTTGGAGATGAAGTAAAGCATGCTGCCATAGATGTTGAACTGACCTTCGTATTCCTCTACCTCACCTTCGACGGGCTCACGGCGGCCGAGTGTTACCTGACCGGTTGCATAGATGCCGTCGTCCGTGAAAAGAACCGGCTGGATCGGGGTGTCCTCTTCCAATGCAATGGGAAGAAAACTGCTCTTCCAGGCATAGTCCGAAGCAGCGGGGGTGGATGTGCTGTCAGATTGTGTATTCTGCGTGCTCTGAGCGCTCTGTGTCTCCTGGGCGGGAGCGGCCTGCTGGCTGCCGCAGGCCGTGAGGCCGAGTACCATGACCAGACACAGAGCCAGGGACAGAACACGGATCATTTGATTGTTCATTCCGATCT
>CAZMXF010000278.1:0-4023 GCA_964570015.1 uncultured Oscillospiraceae bacterium
CGCCGCGGCGTATGGCCATGATGCCGCCCATGGAGCCGACGTGGGCGGAGCTGACGTACATGCTGTGGCTGGATGTATGGATCAGATCGGAAAGTTCATCCAGCAGCGGGTCATGACTGCCGATGATAACGAGGGTGTTCTTCAGCTTCTTCTTCGCATTCAGCAGGCGGACGCGGACTTCCTCCCCGGACTGGAAGCCCTCGGTCCCCTGAGGGACCTCAACGATGCCGTCGGCTTTCATGAAGGAGGAGACCACACCGCTGCCGCGAGGCAGGGGAGAAGCGGTAAGCCGGTCGCCGACATATCCCATCCGGACCCGGACATATTCCTGATACTTGAGACCGGAGACCACCGGCCGTGTCAGAATGGCACGGGTCCGGCTGCGGTTTTCGCTCTCCCGGCCAAGCCACAGCTCAATCAGCGGCCGCAGCAGCTCCTCAATGACGATGATTCCGGAGACGGGATAGCCTGGGACGCCGAGAATCGGCTTCGGTCCGCAACGGCCGAGGATCGCAGGTTTGCCGGGCTTGATGGCGATGCCGTGATACAGCACCTGCCCGACATCCTGGATGGACGCGGTGGAGTAGTCGTCGCGGCCGGCGGAGGAACCGGCGTTCAGGATGACCATGTCGCACTCGTCTGTCGCTTGCCGAAGCACGGTACGGATCTCATCAAAGCGATCCGGAACGATGGGATAGGTCTTCGGGACCGCGCCCCAGTCGCTCAGCATGGCGGAAAAGATGGAGGAATTGAACTCCAGGATTTCACCGGGCTTCGGATCGGCGCAGGGCGGGATGATCTCGTCGCCTGTGGGGATGATCGCAACCACGGGCCTGCGGATAACTTCAAGTTCCGTTACACCGCCGGCAATCATGGCGCCGATGGCCGCGGGGGTGACATCGGTATAGCCGGGGAGAATCATCTCCCGGGCGCAGATGTCCTCGCCGATCTGCCGGATATGCTGCCAAGGCGCGGCTGCGGCATGAATGGTTACGCTGCCGTCGTCGTTTTTCACAATGTCCTCCACCATGATGACCGCGTCGCAGCCTTCCGGTACCGGATCCCCGGTGTCGACGACGACATACTGATTCTCCCGAAGGGTGACGGGGGTGGTCTCCGTCGCGCCGAAGCTGTCCCGCGCATGCAGGGCGATTCCGTCCATGGCGCTGGCGGCATAGTGCGGGGCATTAATATTGGCGTAGACGGCGCGGGCGGTCACGCGACCGTAGGAATGCTGCACACTGACAGTCTCGGTCTGCGGGCCGAAGCCGTTTTCGCGCAGCAGGGCAAGGTAGTCCTTCTTCGCCTGCTCCAGCGGGATGTTGGTCAGATATTCAAAGCTCATTTCAAACCCTCCGTATCATGCGTTCAGATAGACCTGGACCGGGGCGCCCTTCGGGAGACCCTCACAGTCCCGTTCAATGCAGAAGAAGCCGTCCGCCCCGGCGAGCTGTGTGATCAGCCCGGACTTGGAACGGATGGGCAGGGCCAGGACGCGTCCGTCCTGTCGAAGCAGCCGACAGGGATTCACCTGGGCGCGGCCGTGGTTGGCGCCGACGCTCTCGCTGAGTTCAGCTGTCACGGACCAGAGGGGACGCTCCCGTCCCGAGAGCAGGTCCAGCAGCGGAACCACAAAAAGCCGGGCGACCACGAAAGCCGCAACCGGATGCCCGGGGAGACCGATAAGGGGCTTGTTTCCGGAGCGGCCCATGATGGTGGGCTTGCCGGGTTTGAGAGCAATGCCGTGCAGAAGCAGTTCCCCAAGCGACTCAATGATCCGGCAGGAGGCGTCCTTGACGCCGACGCTGCTGCCGCCGGAGAGCAGTACCGCGTCGCATTCCTGCACAGCCCGTGTGACGGTTTCCCGCAGAAGATCCTCATCGTCCACGATGATGCCGTAGGAATGCACTTCGGCCCCCTGCTCTGTAAGCAGGGCGCTGAGCAGAGCAGTGTTTACATCCCGAACCTGACCGGGCAAGGGCTTCTGCTCGGGCGGGACGAGCTCGTCTCCGGTAGAGATGATGCCGACGTTCAGCCTGCGTGAAACCGGGACGGAGGTCTTCCCAACCGCGGCCAGAGCGCCGATGTCCTGTGCGGTGAGAACGCGCCCGGCCTGCAGGACGACCTTGCCGGGATAGACGTCGTCTCCGCGGAAAATGACGTTCATGCCGGGGGCGCCCGGCTTCAGAATGCCGATGGTGCCGTCTCCGTAATCTTCGGTATACTCCAGCATGACCGCACAGTCGGCCCCCTCCGGCAGCGCGCCGCCGGTCGGCACATAGGCGCAGTTTTCCCGGAGGAGCGCAAACTCGGCATCCTCACCCATGCGGATCTCTCCCTGAAGAGAGAGAATGGCCGGGATCGCGTCGGAACAGCCGAAGGTGTCTGCGGCCCGGACTGCATAGCCGTCGACGGTGGAGCGATTGAAGTCGGGAACATATTCCTCTGCGATGATATCCTCGGACAGGATGCGCCCTGCTGCAGCGGAAATCGGGATGAATTCCGTCAGCTCCGAAACGGGCCGGAACTTATCGTGAATCAAGCAGAGGACTTCCTCCGGCGTCTTAACCTGCAGCATCTGTCACACCTCCGCGATGATCGTGCCGATATCCCGGTAATTGTTCCCGGTGAAGTGGCTGATTTCTTTCCGAAAGGCGGAGGAGCGGAGAATCGACAGCAGCCGGTCTGCGGCGTCCGTCTCCAGAAAGTCCTTTCGGACTACGAGATCGAAGCGCTCCTCCAGCAGCGGAATGAAGTCCAGCCCGTCGATCTGGCGGGAGATGCGCTCGGTCCCGATGGCGAGATCGGCCTCGTCCGAGGCGATCGCCGCTGCCATGGTCAGGTGCGAGCGCATCTCCCGCTCATAACCCGCGACCATGCGCGCATCCAGCCCCATGCGGCGGAGCTGACCGTCGAGCAGAATCCGGGCGCTGGAGCCTGGGCGTCGGTTCAGAATCGAAATATCCCGACGGGAGAGATCCCGCCAGCCGTGGATTTCCTTCGGATTGCCGGCGGCGACATAAAAGCCCTGGGTGCGATAGGAGATGTTGATCAGGGCGGCGGGGACACCGGGCATCAGCTTCTTCACAAAGGGAGTGTTGAAAGTCTTCTCCTCCGCGTCATAGAGATGGCAGGCGGCCGCGGTGACCCGCTGTTCATAAAGGGAGAGCAGCCCTTCAAAGCTGCTGAGATAGCAGCGCTGGGCCGTCACACCGGCCTGATGAAGATAATTGGTGAGAATGTCAAGCACGACATCCTGCCCGGAAATCACAAGCGTCGGGAGCGCATCCGCCGCCGGGGACAGAAGCGTGCTGTGAGCGTCGACCTGACGCACCGGCTGCACGCTCTGCTCATGGCGCGAGCGGGCAATGTAGCTGTCCACATCGTCCTGGGTGAAACGGACCTTTCGGCCGATTTTATACGAGTTAATCTCTCCCCGCCGGATCAGGTCATAGATCGTGGATTTGCTCACATGGAGGATGTCGGCGACCTCCTGGGTGGAGAGCGACTTGTTCTGAGCCATGGGTCATCACCTTCAAGAATCATATTCCTGATTATTATAGCGGGTTTGAGTACATGATACAAGAGTTAGAAATGTCAAACATACAGATGATTTCGTGTGAATTCGTATAAATTCGCGCGGAGAAAACGTCGGGATGCTGCTGAGTTCGGGGCGTTTCGTATCAGTTCGCACGGAAATAGAGCGGGAACCTTGCCATGGGAAGCAGGAAAAAATATAATAAATCTACACAAAGCGAAACAGAAGATAAAATTGATACATTTACAAAATTTACAAAAACCATTATCAGGAGGAACATTATGAGCGACGCATACTATGAAAAAATAGCCAGAATCAACCTGACCACCGGCGAGATCAAAGCGGAACCGCTGGATCTCGAAGTGGCGAAAAAGTTCATCGGCGGCCGCGGTCTCGGCACCAAGATCCTCTATGATGAGGGTGTTGCCACGGTCGATCCGCTGTCCCCGGACAACAAGCTCGTCTACATCACCGGCCCCATGACC
>CAZMXF010000279.1:0-4021 GCA_964570015.1 uncultured Oscillospiraceae bacterium
CGCCAAACATTTTGAACCTCTTGAAATCTATCAAATGAATCCATTGACGTTTCGCTGAAATTGTTTCTGTCTGCCTGTTTGATTTCAATCATGTTTTCAGTCACCGTTTTCTCAACATCACTATGAGCCTTTTTCCTGCTCCGTTTTAAAATTTGTTTTGATGTATTCCCAAAGCAGATCGTATTTGCTCATGATGGTCGGAGCCCTCACTTATATTCCATCGGTGTAAAGCGGATGCCGTTGACCGTTTGCTCGCTGTCCGTCTCCTTGAAGCCAAGTGTCTTGTAAAAAGGCAGTCCGTATGGAGAAGAATTGAGCGTGATTTTCTGTCCGGGGAAGTCCCCCCGAAGCCGCCAGAACAGCTTTGTTCCGATGCCGCGCCGGTGATATTCGCCGTCTACGAAAAAGAAGCAGATATGGCGCTGCCGGACTCGGATCGCCAGTAAGCCGATCAGTTTTTCTCCGTCAAATGCACCGTAGTATCGAAGTCCGGCCAGATAGGCCCCGTTTTCCAGAGTTTTCCGGAATTCTTCGGTACCTTCCGGTGCGTAATCCGGAGATTCATATTCGGTGAAAACCTTCCACGCAAGAGCGAGCGCTGTGTCTGTTTCGTCTTCCGCCAGGATCCGGATCAAGTATTCTTTTTTCGCGAGTTGTTCCACACGCAGAAAAGCTGATTGACACCAGGCAAACAGAGCAGAGAAAGTCTGATCGAAATCAAATCCGTCCGGCATTTCTGCCTGCTCCAGTACCCGTCGGTCTTCCGCTGAAACAGCTTCTTTAAGGTCCTTTTTCGTGAGTATAAAATGATCGGTTTCCAGATAGTGCAGGTTCTGCATCAGGAAAAACACACCTTTGCAGGTGCCGCGAAACGCCACGACATTCCTCTCTCTGTCTGCATGGATATAGCGATGGCAAAGCTCGTGATACAGATTCCCCAGGCTCAGTTTGACATAGTTGATTTCGTCTTCCCGATTCGCTCGCGGAAGATAATCCGTCAATACGCCGAGCAGATCTTTTGTCGTATGGCGCAGCTGGCAGACCTCCAGGGGATTCCAACGAAGCAACTCGTCTCTGCCGCAGATAAACCCGCAGGATTTCTCATAGAAGCCAATCTTTTTCAGGATCTCCCGATACCGATCCATGTCCTGAACGGAAAATCGCTTCAGGATCACCATCACGTCAATGTCACTGTTTTCGTGAGCTTCTCCACGCAGATAGCTGCCCAGAAGGCCAACGTACAGCAGCCGTTCTCCGAAGGCTGCCCGGCAGGACAGGATCAGAGTATTCATATAACTGTCCAAATCAAACATTGTTTCGATACTCCTCTAATGTTCTGACCTCACAGCCCTTGTCCGCATAATAGGCAAGCATTTCCGGTATCTTCTTCAAGTCATAGCTGGTCACACAATCGGAAATGACATGTACGGTATATCCGGCCTTCGTCATGTTGAAGCAGGTGGATTTCACACAGGCGGTAGCATCTGCACCGGTAATGAAAAACTCGTCGATGCAGTTTTTACAGATGAATTCCGAGAAATCTTCGCTGGTCAGTGCATTGGCCTTTGTCTTGACAAAGATGTTGTCAGACACGACTTTCAGTTCCGGAGCAAACTCCGCGCCTTTTGTATCCGGTTTGAAGGTACGTGTTCCGGCGGATAGATTATTGTGCTGGATATAGACGACTGTCATTCCCTGCTTCTCTGCCCAATCAACAGCGGAATTGATATTGTCAATAATATCCCTGTAGTGCTTTGTGATATCGTTCTGAATATCAATCACGACAAGTGCTTTTCTGCTCATTTTTATCTGACCTCCCTCACCTGCTGCGGAAAACAGCAAGCAGATTTGGAACCGTGCTCCCCATATGTTTTGAGGAAATGCCTGCTGAACGCTTCAACCCGATTCATCGCTTCTTCTGTCTTCTCCGGTTCCCGGTCACACAGGTGAATCAAGGCCGAGATCGGCGCGGTATAGGCAAAGGCGAGCATCTGTGGGTCGTCCTTCCGGAGCAGCCCCTTGTCCATCATCCCGATGAATACATGCGTGAACATATCGGTGAGCCCTGTAAGGAAGTGTTTTGTCGCCAGCTCCCGTGCTCGTTCATCCCGGAACTGTTCAAGTGTCAGCACTTTGCGCGTCATAATGATTCTTTCATCATGGACAGTGAAGTTCACCATCTGCATCGTCATCCGGGTCAGTTCCTCCAAAGAATCCGGAATCGGCGGCAGATGCTCGGCAGAGCCGAAATGTTCCGCGTAATAGGCGATCATCTGGTCCAGCAGCGCATTCCAGATTGCTTCCTTGCTCTCATAGTGTTTATAGACGCCTGACTTGACAAGCCCGAGCGACGCGCTCAGTTCACGGATATTAGTCCCCGCATACCCATTTTTAGAGAACATCTCCAACGCAGCATCCAGAATTTTTTCTTTTGTATCGTTCGCCATAAGTACCTCCACGAAACACTAAGTGACCTTTCGTTCACCCATTATAGTGAACGAAAGGTCACTTGTCAAGCCCTTTTAACGAAATAATCCCCCGGTTTTATTGATTGCAGAATTTCAGGACCCGGTCATAAAAATCCTTTGCTTCTTCAAAAGCTCCGTGCCCGAGTCCCTCGTATACATACAGTTCGCTGCCGGATATCCCATGATGCAGCTCAGCCGCTGCACTTGTTCCGACAGTGCAGTCATCGCTCCCTGCAATGATGAGCGTCGGGCAACTGATCTTTGACAGTTCGCTGCGCGAATCGTAGTTCAGGATCGCAGAAGCATTTTTCAGAAACCGGTCATAACCGGAGGGTTTTGTGAACCTGGCCAGATGAGGGAGCGCCTTCCGGTATTTCTTCAGATACCGTTCTGAATACATTCTCTCTGCCGTATCCGCCATCAGCGCCGTATGATCTCCCTGCTCTGCCAGTTCCATCCATCGCGAAATCACGGTTTTCACGGTATCATTTGCGTTCGGAGCCGTGACCGCAAGAATCAGCCTTGTGACCATCTCCGGGTGCCTGATTGCAATATTCTGAGCAATCATGCCTCCCTGGGAAACTCCCATCACATAAGCCTGTTCGATTCCGAGGCTCCTCATGGCAGAAACCTGATCCTCCGCCATATCTTCCATCGAGTATCCTTCCGGCATGTCGTTCTTTCTGCTGAACATATAGACAGTATAATCCCGAAAGTATTTCCGGTAAGGCAATGACAGAAGCCAGGCCTTCCCTCTTACCGTTGTCAGTCCGTCTGACAGCCCCGGTAAGACGACCAGTTTCTTCTTTCCCTCGCCGAAGGACACATAATACATCTCTGTATTGCCAAGAATCACGCTGCTGTTTTCCACGTTTTCTTCTCCTTGAAAAACAGGTTGCCGCTGGGAATGCACATCGAGGTGCAGACCCGGCGGCAGCCGACATTCAGACCAGTCCTTCCTCCCGGAAGCGGTCCAGAATCCTCGCGATCAGGCCGGTCCGTCCGAAGGGAGTCATCAGATAGTAGCCGTCCACCGAGTCGGCGATCCGGCGGGCAAATTCTACGGAGATTTCCACGGCCAGTTCTTCTCCCCTGGTCCGGTCCGCGTTTTCATAGCGCGCTATGATCTCCGGAGCGACGGAAATACCCGAGATTTCACTGTTCATGAACAGGGCATTGCGCTGGCTGACCACCGGCATGATCCCGCCGAGCAGCTTTCCCTTCAAGGCTTCCCGGGCAAGCATCAGGTTCTCCGCTGCCTGCGGACTCAGAACCGGCTGGGTCAGAAAAGCGTCCGCACCGTTTTCTTCCTTTTCCTTTGCCATCTCCAGCTGGATGCGGAAATTCCTTGCGTTGACATTCAGCGCCGCGAAGATATGAAACGGAGTCGGCAGAACCGCTTCGTTCAGTCCCCTGATGTATCGGATCAGGCGGCGGGAGTTAAAGTTGTACACGCTCTTGACCTCGTCACGGCTGGCGTTCGGGATCGGGTCTCCGGTGACCACCAGGACGTTTCCGATGCCCTCGGCACAGAGGCCCAGGAGCAGCGCCTG
>CAZMXF010000280.1:0-4017 GCA_964570015.1 uncultured Oscillospiraceae bacterium
GCACTGGCCGGCATCGTCGGGATTGTGCTCTATCTGATGAAGCGCAAGAAATAAATCAACATGTTTTCAGGATTCATCCCCGCCTTTCGGCGGGGATGAATTGCGTTCAAGTGGCAATCACACCAATGAAAATTAAGAAAAAGAATATGGTTTTTTCAATGAGCATGTGCTATAATGTAACCTACTGTAACAATTTGTAACCATGAAACGAGTACTCGAAAGTGAGGGCATGGTTGATGACGAAAAGAATACTGGCACTGCTTTTGTGTATCCTTCTGTGCATGAGCATGCTGCCTGCCGCTGCATTTGCCGATGAAGACGACTTATTTGAGATTACAATCGTGGTAGACGGAAAAAGAGAAAATGTTTCCGATGGTATGCTGATCCCGTCTTCGGGGGAGTATGAGCTGGATGATGAGATCACACTTCCGGGGTTTAATGACGACTGTTTTTGTGGGTGGTATGAAGGAAACGATGCAATTGAAGGCGCTCATGTAGTTGGTCCTGTATATCCGGTTACGCATACAGCGACGTTGACTGCGGTATTCGATCACGAATTCGGTGATTGGGGTGTCTCAATACCTGCAACGTGTGTAAGCGGAGGAGAAAGTAAACGAACCTGTTCGAAATGCTTCTACGAACAAACAGAGCCCATTTCTAAGGTGGATCATGATTATAATTATGTCGATCTTCAGGAGGCTTCCTGTTCAGAAGAAGGAAATATAGCTCATTATTACTGTACAATATGTAAGCAGTGCTTCAATATTGAAAAAACAGCGGTTTTGGATGCCGATGATATCACAATATCTAAGGTAGATCATACGTGGAATACAACTCTCGAAAATATAGACGCCAAATACCTGAAGACGAATGCAGACTGTTCAAGGGGTGCAGAGTACTACAGGTATTGTACGTCATGTGGAATCAGTGCTGACGATGTAGACAATCCACCGGAGCCGGAAACACTGCAAGATGATGAGACCTTAGAACATCAAATTATCCCTGTTGAAGGCGTTGTAGCGACGTGTACGACAGCAGGGAACATTTCCTATTATAAGTGCAGTGTATGCGAAAAAAACTTTGAGAACGAAGACGGAACCAATGAACTGACTGCCGAGCAGGTCATACTTCCGGCTAAAAGCAACGATGGAACACATATTTGGGATGAATCCGGCCAGTGCACACGGTGCCCGGCCAAAGCCTTCAGGCTTACAGTAGCCTATAATAATTTGGGAACAGTAGAAGTAAATGGAACAGATGTAACCTCCGGTACTCCGGTCTTCCTGATGCCAGATGAAGCTGCTGAGGTCACATTCACTCCAAATGAAAATATGTTCCTGAATGAGGTTACTGTGGGCGGAAACGCTGCTGCTGTGACAGACAATTCTCTTACAATCCCGGCAGCCGAAGCGCTTGGAGACACAGCGAAAACCATTGCGGTAACCTTCTCAAATCACATTACAGGCGCTGCTGTAACAGTGAAGTATGCGGATGCTTCTGAAGCAAAGAATACGCAGGCGAGTTCTCATCGCAGCACGCTGGCGACCGGAACAGTAACTGCAGATGACATCAAAGTAATCGCAAAAGAGGTTATTCCCGTATGGGCTGACGCAGCAGGAAATCCGACAGATGCAGAACTGACGCCGGAAGAGATCGAGGAAGCCGTTCCCATTTCTTTCAAGATGCCATATCCGGAAGGAATTAATGATACCAACAGAGGCAATTACAGATACTATGTTTTCCATCTGGGAGAGACTCCGGCTTCCTGTTCAATCAGCGATATCAGGGCCGACGGACTGGCTACGAGTTCTTCTGCTTTCTCCGCGTTTGCAAGCTTTGCGGTCCCGAAAGCCGCGCAGGCAGCACCCGAAATAAATGTAAGACATCGCCTGAATAATGGTATGCTGAGAACGGGTGCACTTCTGAATGTATCAAACTTGATGGAGTACCGTGTAGGAGACAGCACAACCTATGTGCCCATTACAGGGAGTGGAAGCACCTGGGTGGGAGACGCGTCAACAGGACTTCCAGCTGGCATGTATCATGTGCGCTATAAAGGTACCGGAGAAAAGCTGCCAAGCCCCGAGACCAATATTCAGATCGATGATTATTACACTGTTCCTGTACAGATAGAAAGCGGTACGGGAGAGTGGCTGGCTGTCAGCGGAACTGTCAGTACATATGGCGGCGCCCCTGAGGTGAAGAAGGGGAACACGCTGGGGCTGACATTCACTGCCGGAGACGGGTATGTTGTTGACCATATTACCGAAGGAACAAAGATTACTACCCCGGGAACAAAAACCACGAATTATCTGGTTACCGATGTAACGTCAAGCAGGACAGTAAGGGTATCCTTTAAGACGCCCTCCAGCATCCCGATCATTGATTACAGGGTGAGTCCTGAGCCAATCGAAGTGCTGCCGGTCGTCGATGACGGTACAACCCAGAAAGGCCATATTTACTTTCGGACAGACGGCAGACAGATTGAATATATCAAGTCCACAACAGCACCGACAAACAGCTCCAAGTGGATCAAGCTTGATGGCACAAAGCTGAGCAATCTGGCAGCCGGAGGAAATTACTGGTATAAATATGTCGGTCAGGATGCCAGCCAGGCACTGGTGACTCCGCTTCTGGATTTGTATACGGTTACGATCGAGAAGAAGGGATCCGGAAAGGGTACCTATGTAGTAGACGGCTACGAGAAAGATCCTGATAATATCTATCTGGTGGAAAAAGGCGAAGATATCACGGTTACGTTCAAACCTTCTACCGGCTACTGGCTCTATGAGGTAGATGTAAACGGTGTCTATGTGGGTCAGTCAAAAGTCAAAGAGACCATGACATTTAAGGATATCGAGAAGAAGACAAAGATAGAGTATGCTTTTTCAGATTCCTCCAGGAGCCCGAAGACCGGAGACAGGAGCGAAGTGAACCTCTGGATCGCGGAAGAGATCCTGTCCTTCCTGGGGATGACGACGATCACCTGGTACCTGTTCCGCCGGAAAGAAACGTACTGAACCTATATGAACTGAACTCAGCGCCTCGGCCTTTTCACCGGGGCGCTGTCAGAAATACTTGGAGCGTAATATGATCAAGAACATAATTTTCGATATGGGCAACGTCCTGATCCTCTGGAACCCGAAGAAGATCGTGGCCCGGCAGGGACTGGACGAGGCGGATTCCGCACTGCTGGAGCGGGAAGTCTTCCAAGAGTATGAGTGGGTCAGCATGGACCATGGTACCATGAGCCAGGAAGAGGGCTATGCGAGCATCTGCCGCCGGCTGCCGGAGCGGCTGCATGCAGCGGCGCACGCCTGCGTCTTCGACTGGTGGAAGGATCCGCTGGACCCGGTGCCCGGTATGGCGGAGCTGGCACGCGAGGTCAAGGCCCTGGGCTATCACGTATACCTCTGTTCCAATGCGACCTCCCCGCTGCGGGAGTATTTTGACCGGATTCCCGGTTCAGAGTGCTTCGAGGGCAGGATCGTCTCGGCGGATGTGAAGCTGCTGAAGCCGCAGCATGAGATTTATGAGGCGCTGTTTGAGACCTTCGGCCTGAAGCCGGAAGAGTGCTTCTTCATCGACGACAGCCCGCTCAACATCGACGGCGCCTATGCCGCGGGAATGCCGGGCGCAGTCTGGCTGAACGACATGCCCCGTCTGCGTGCCCGCCTGCGCGAGGCCGGGATCCCCGTAAAGGAGTAAACACATGATCTGGCTCTATTCCCGCCGGCGCGCTGAACAGGCGATTGAGCGGGAAACGCCCTTTATCCGGGAGACTGCGGAAAAATACGGCGTTCCCGTCTCCTGGATCAAGGGAATTCTCCTGCAGGAGATGACCGAACTGAATCTCATGGATCCGCTGGCGGACCTGGCGGTGCAGTTCTACTATTTCCGGTATCATCTGTTCTGTCGTGTGCCGAAGTCGAAAGGGGCATTTCTCGGAAAGAACGACAGCTCCACCGGCTGGGGACAGATTTATGCCTTCTGTGCGATTGACTCGCTGAACTTCGC
>CAZMXF010000281.1:0-3998 GCA_964570015.1 uncultured Oscillospiraceae bacterium
GCGTACATCCGCGCCCGCGGTGCCGACCGCCTGTGTTCCTATGGGGACTGGGCAGCCTTGAGCGATCCCTGCGACGCTGCCACCGCACGCTACCTGAAGGACGAAGTATCCGACGGCATCATCGCCCCTGCTTATACGGAAGAAGCCCTGGAGATCCTGAAAACAAAGAAGAAGGGCAACTACAACGTCGTCCAGATTGATCCCGATTACGTGCCCGCCCTGCAGGAATGCAAGGATGTCTTCGGTGTCACCTTTGAGCAGGGACACAACAACTTCCGTATTGACGCTTCTCTGCTGCAGAATCTCGTGACGAAAAACAAAACACTCCCCGATGCGGCCGTGAGGGATATGATCGTCGCGCTCATCACGCTTAAGTATACCCAGTCCAATTCGGTCTGCTATGTAAAAGACGGCCAGGCCATCGGCGTCGGTGCCGGACAGCAGAGCCGTATCCACTGCACCCGTCTCGCCGGGCAGAAAGCAGACAACTGGCTTCTCCGTCAGCACCCGAAGGTGCTTGGACTTCAGTTCCTGGACGGGATCCGCCGTCCGGATCGTGACAACGCCATTGACGTCTATCTGTCTGATGAGTATGAAGATGTCCTCGCAGACGGCGTCTGGCAGACCCGCTTCAAGGTTCGCCCTGAATTCCTCACCGTTGAGGAAAAGAAGGCCTGGATCGCGACTCAAAATGGCGTTACCTGCGGCTCCGACGCATTCTTCCCCTTCGGTGACAATGTCGAGCGTGCCAGAAAGTCCGGCGTACAGTATATTGCCGAGCCGGGTGGTTCGATCCGGGACGACAACGTGATCGAGACGGCGGACAAATACGGCATGGTCATGGCTTTTACCGGCATGAGACTGTTTCATCATTGATGCTGCAGCCTGATCTATGACTGTAAAAAAGGAATCGGAATATTATGAAAGTATTGGTCGTTGGCGGCGGTGGCCGTGAGCATACCGTCATTCGGAAATTAAAAGAAAACCCGGAGATCACTCAGATTTTTGCGCTTCCCGGCAACGGCGGCATGGCGCAGGATGCCGAGTGTGTACCGATCGATGCCAAGGATATCGCATCCATCGTTACATTCGCCGTGTCCAATGATATCGACTATGCTGTGGTAACGCCGGACGATCCCCTTGTCCTCGGTTGCGTTGATGCTCTGGAGGATGCCGGAATTCCCTGTTTCGGTCCCCGCAGCGAAGCCGCCGTCATCGAAGGCAGCAAGGTCTTCTCCAAAAACCTGATGAAGAAATACGGCATCCCCACCGCGCGCTATGAGGTCTTCACCGAAATGGAAGACGCGCTGCATTATTTGGAGACCGCCCCCATCCCTGCCGTTATCAAGGCCGACGGTCTTGCCCTCGGAAAAGGGGTCATCATCGCCCAGACACGGGATGCTGCCTTCCAAGCTGTTCGCGAGATGATGGAAGTCAGGAAATTCGGTGCCAGCGGCGACCGGATCGTGATCGAGGAGTTTCTGGAAGGCCCGGAGGTTTCGGTGCTCTCCTTTACCGACGGCAAAACCATTGTTCCGATGGTTTCCAGCATGGATCACAAACGTGCCGGAGACAATGACACCGGACTCAACACCGGCGGCATGGGAACCGTTGCACCGAATCCATATTACACACCGGAGGTCGCGGCGCGCTGTATGGAGGAAATCTTCCTCCCGACAGTCCGTGCAATGAACGCGGAAGGACGTACCTTTAAAGGCTGCCTGTATTTTGGACTGATGATTACCAAAGGCGGTCCGAAAGTCATCGAATACAACTGTCGCTTTGGAGATCCCGAGACTCAGGTTGTTCTTCCGCTCCTGAAAAGTGACCTCTTCACAGTCATGCGGGCTGTCACCGAGGAAAAGCTCAGCGAGGTCGATGTGGAGTTCTCCGAGCAGAACGCCTGCTGTGTCATTCTAGCCTCCCGTGGTTATCCCGAGCACTATGAGAAGGGCTTCCCGCTTGAAATTCCGGAAACCGTCCGGGAGCAGGTCTATGTGGCCGGTGCCGCGCTGAAGGACGGCCGCCTTGTCACCAACGGAGGCCGTGTGGTCGGATGTACGGCCATAGCGGATACGCTGGAGGATGCGATCAGCGGCGCCTACGCTGTGGCAGCCCAGGTACACTTTGAAAACGCATATTGCCGCAAGGATATCGGACAGCGCGCCCTGCGTGCCGGGAAGGGAGTATAACGTGGTCTATCGGATCTTTGTTGAGAAGAAGCCCGGTCTGGACAACGAGGCGCAGACTCTGCTCCAGGAAGCACGGGGGCTCCTCGGTATCCGCGGGCTGAACAAAGTGCGCCTGCTCAATCGTTATGATGCAGAAGAGATTTCGGAAGAGCTGTTCCGATATGCTGTCAGAACCGTGTTTTCCGAGCCTCAGCTTGATCTCGTGAGCGAGGCGCCGGATCTCGGTGAGGCTTCTGTATTTGCAGTGGAGTATCTCCCCGGCCAGTTCGACCAGCGGGCGGATTCCGCTGCCCAGTGCATCCAGATTCTCTCTCGGGGAGAACGACCGCTCGTCCGTTCCGCCAGGGTCTATGCGCTCTACGGGTCGCTCACGGAAGCGGAGCTTTCCGAGATTAAAAAATATGTCATCAACCCGGTGGAAGCACGTGAAGCCGCGCTGGAGAAACCGGCCACGCTGCGCGTACAGTATGAAATTCCCACTGAAGTTGCCACGTTGGACGGCTTCTGTGTACTAGATCGCAGTGCGCTGGAGGAGTTTGTCCGTCAGTACGGCCTTGCCATGGACGCAGACGATATCTCCTTCTGCCAGACCTATTTCCGGGATGAAGAGAAGCGTGATCCCACTATCACCGAAGTCCGCGTTCTGGATACCTACTGGTCCGATCACTGCCGTCACACGACCTTCAATACGGTTATCGACAGTGTGCGCTTTGAAGACACGCTCCTGGAAAAAGCATGGCAGGACTATCTGGACATCCGCGCCGCGTTGAACCGCACGAAACCGATCTGTCTCATGGATCTGGCGACTGTGGCGGTCAAAGCGCTGAAAAAAGCCGGCAAGCTCCCAAAGCTCGATGAATCGGAGGAAATTAACGCCTGCACCGTGAAAATCGAGGTTGAGGCAGACGGCGTCCGAGAACCATGGCTTTTGCTCTTCAAGAATGAAACCCACAACCACCCCACGGAGATCGAGCCCTTCGGCGGAGCCGCCACCTGTATCGGCGGGGCGATCCGTGATCCGCTTTCCGGCCGCTCTTACGTCTATGGAGCCATGCGCGTCACAGGAGCCGCCGATCCCCTGAAGCCGGTTTCGGAAACAATGCCCGGCAAGCTCCCCCAGCGCAAACTGGTGACGACAGCCGCAGCAGGTTACTCTTCTTACGGAAACCAGATCGGTCTGGCCACCGGCATCGTGGATGAGCTCTATCACCCGGGCTATGCCGCCAAGCGCATGGAGATCGGAGCCGTCATCGCTGCCGCACCTCAGGAGAATGTCCGCAGAGAACGTCCGGCTCCCGGCGATGTCGTCATCCTGCTGGGCGGAAGAACCGGCCGGGATGGTATCGGCGGTGCCACCGGCTCCAGCAAGGCTCATAACACTCAGTCGGTTGAAACCTGCGGTGCTGAGGTCCAGAAGGGCAATGCACCCGAGGAGCGAAAGCTTCAGCGTCTCTTCCGCAATCCCGTTGCTTCCAGAATGATCAAGCGCTGCAATGACTTCGGGGCCGGCGGTGTCTCTGTCGCCATCGGAGAGCTGTCTGAGGGGCTGCGCATCAATCTCAATGCTGTTCCCAAAAAATATGACGGTCTTGACGGTACGGAGCTCGCCATCAGCGAGAGCCAGGAGCGTATGGCTGTCGTGGTAGAGGCGCAGGATACAGCAGCGTTCCTGACACTTGCCGAGGAAGAAAACCTCGAGGCTGTTCCTGTCGCGGTTGTTCAGGCAGAGCCCAGGCTCGTCATGGAGTGGAATGGGAAAAAGATCGTCGATATCTCCCGTGCCTTCCTGGATACCAACGGAGCCGA
>CAZMXF010000282.1:0-3990 GCA_964570015.1 uncultured Oscillospiraceae bacterium
TCCCGTTCGGGTTTTATAAGTCATCCCCCGACAGGCGGGGGATGATGTTACGGATTATCGGATAGGGAAGCGATTTCAGGCGTCCTTGCCGGCGGTCAGAGCATCGAGGATGGCAGGGTCGCAGTCATTGCGGGCACCTTCCCAGAGCTTCTCGGCGGAAGCCTGGAAAACTTCGTACTGCTCGTCGCTGAGCTCATAGACGGTCCAGCGCTCGTCGTTCACGTACTGCTCATACTCGGCCAGGGTCTGTTCATTGGCCCAGTCGGCGGCTTCCTGTGCGCACTGGCGGACCAGTTCCTGATCCTCTGCAGAGAGAGCGTCGAACCACTCAGCGTTGCAGATGATGGAGCGGGAGGAGTAGATGAAGTTGATGGCGAGGACATAGGGGCACATGTCGATGAAGCCGCGGGTGGCGAGGTTGAAGAAGCTGTTCTCAACGGCGTCCACAGTGCCCTGCTGCAGGGCGGTCATAACTTCGGAGGAATCCACGATGGTGGACTGCACGCCGGCACCGTCATAAAGACCCTTCATCAGGGGAACGTTGGCAACGCGGGTCTTCAGGCCCTGGATGTCCTTGAGGGTTTCGACGGGCTTCTTGGAGGCGATGACGCGGAAGCCGTTGTCCATTCCGGCTAGGCGGACAACACCGGCGCCGTCAAAGTAGAACTCCTCGTTCATCATCTGGCCCATAAAGCCGTCGGGGCTGAGGATGTATTTCTGAGCTTCTTCCACGCTGGTGACCAGGCCGGGAAGAGAGGCCCAGTCATACAGGTTCAGGGACTGGAAAATCAGGGTGTCGGCCGGAGTGGAGAAGGTCATGTCACCCATGAGAACGCTTTCCAGCAGTTCGGTTTCGTTGCCCATAGTGCCCGGGGTGTAGCTGGTGGCGTTAAAGCGCCCGTCGGAACGTTCATTCAGAAGCTTTGCAAACATTTCCATTGCCTCGTCGCAGTAGGTGGAGGCATCGTGGACGCAGTAGCTGTAGTTGTTGGCAGCGAAAGCCGGGGTGGCTGCGAAAGCGGCGACCATAACGACGCAAAGCAGCAGAGCGATGAGTTTTTTCATTTCAGTTCTCCTTTTTCAAGATGATTTATAATATCCTTTTCCGGCGAAAAGGTGGGATCACATTGGGTTTTGTCTCAGTTCTCTTCCAGCTCTTCGAAGAGCTCGAGGGCGGGGATCAGGGCGGAGGCGCCGAAGTAGAAGAAGATCAGTCGCAGTGCTTCGCCGACTTCGTCGGGGGTGGCGCCCTTTTTGAGGGCAAGCTGGCCGTGCTCACGGATGGTGACGGCGTTTCCGGCTGCGGCGCCCATCATCATGAGCATCAGTTCCATGTACTGGGGCGGAATATGGGAGATTTCCTGCTTGCAGATCTTAAACTGCTGGCTGAAGGCCTGGAGAAGCTTTGGGTCGTTGGCCATCTTCTTGTGGATCGGGAGTATCGCGCCGCCGCGCTGCTCCTTCAAAACGGCCAGAATCTCCTGTCCCTCCCGGATCTTATCCGAATCGGTCTGTTTCATGCTCAGTCGATCCTTTCAATCTTGTATTTCATGGTCAGTTCCTTCCGCTTTTTCCGCTCCTCGAGCCAGGTGCGGACGACGGGCGGGAACAGAGCATACATGCAGATGTCCTCATCGCTCTCGGCGAGATCGCCGAGTTCTGATTTGAACTTTTCCCATTCGGGTTCGATGAGGTCGGCCGGGCGGCAGGTGATGGGCTCTTCATCGCCGATGATCTTTTTCTGGACTTCCGGATCCACCGGAGCAGGGAAAGCGCCGTACTTGCCGAGCATATAGGTCTTGCTCTCCCTGGGGATGGTCTTGTAGCGTTCGCCGGCGATGACGTTCATCGTGGCTTGGGTGCCGACAATCTGGCTGAAGGGGGTGCCCAGCGGGGGATAACCGAACTCCTCGTGCACCTTTGCGGTTTCCTCAAGGACCTCTTCCAGACGGTCGTAGGCGTTCATCTGCTTCAGCTGGCTCTCCATGTTCGAGAGCATGCCGCCGGGGATCTGATGCTGCAGGACCGAGATATCGACGCCGGTGAACTGGCTCATGAACTCCTGATACTTCGGAAGCATGGCCTTGAGGTCGGCGTTGATCTCCGCCACCAGGTCGAGGTCGATCTCTGCGGCATAGGGGGTCTGGGCCAGGGCGACGACCATGCTCTCCAGCGGGGGATGGGCGGTGCCGTTGCATAGGGCGGAGAAGTCACAGTCGATGACATCGGCGCCGGCGCGGACAGCTTCCCAGTAGCCCATGTCGGACATGCCGCCGGTGCAGTGGGCCTGGTAGTGGACAGGGACATCCAGAGCTTCTTTCAGCGCGCGGACCGTGAGAAAGACGGAAACGGGATCCTTCATGCCGGCCATATCTTCAAGATGGATGGCCTGGACACCCATATCGACATAGCGCTTTGCGACGTCGACGTAAAGCTTGTCGTTGTGCGCGGGGCTGGTAGTGTAGAGCAGGTTGGCGGAGACTTTCTTGCCGGTCTTCAGTGCCGAGCGGATCGCCGTCTGGCAGTTGCGGGTGTCCATCAGACCGTCAAAGATCAGGAACTCATCGATCCCGGCCTCAGCGGCGCAGTTGACAAAGTGTTCGACCACGTCGTCGGAATACTGGTGGTAGCCGACGATGTTCTGTCCGCGCAGCAGCATGCGCAGGGTGGTGTTCGGTGCGGCGGCCTTGCAGCGGCGGAGACGGTCAAAGGGGTCTTCTTTCAGGTAACGAAGCATGACGTCGAAGGTGGCGCCGCCCCACATCTCAATGCTGTCGAAACCGACCTTATCCATCTTGGTGATCAGCTTCAGGACATCATCCGTGGTCATCCGGGTGGCGATCAGGGACTGCTGGCCGTCACGCAGGTCAACGCTGCAGAACTTAATCGGTTTTGCAGGTGCTTTATAATTATAGAAGAGCTCGATCTCTTCCGGGGTATGAATGGCGGTAAGCTTGCTCACCGTTCCACTCTCCTTTCAACACTGTTTTCAATAAGTTGAGCGGGTCACTTCCCGTTGACGCTTAACTTAACCGATTAATCTATGCAAGCACATCTTATTCGATGGACCGGAAAATGTCAAGAGGGAATTGAAAAAAAGCAGTTTTTCTGCAATTTGCATAAATTTTAACAGGATTTTTTGTAGAAACTGCAACAAACCGTTTCTGCTTTTCGGTTAAGTGCACAAAAAATAGAGATATAACAGGCGATTTTGCACAAAAGGAGAAGAAATTATCGGGAAAAACCAGGCATTGGCCTCGAAAAAACTGGAAAGAAAGGGTTGACAAAGGCCGAATCTTTCTATTATAATGACAGCGAAATGATTAATCGATTAAGCTATGCAACCTTAAGAACGAAAATCATTTTATCGGACACGTCAGAGAATGTGGAGGAATAAACTTATGTCAATGGTCAGAAAATCCATGGACGGCAATGAGGCCGCCGCATACGCAAGCTACGCATTTACAGAAGTCGCAACGATCTATCCCATCACGCCGTCCAGCCCCATGGCCAACCATGTGGATGAGTGGGCTGCCCATGGAAAGAAGAACATCTTCGGCACCCCGGTCAGACTGGTGGAGATGCAGGCCGAGTCCGGTGCCATCGCCGGTGTCCAGGGCGCACTGGAATCCGGATCCCTCGCGACGACCTTTACTTCGGCCCAGGGCCTGATGCTGATGATCCCGCCGATGTACCGCATTGCCGGTCTGAAGCTCCCCGCCGTCATGCATGTGGCCGCCCGCTCCGTCGCTGCCGGCAATGTGTCCATTTTCGGCGATCAGATGGATGTAATGGCATGCCGCCAGACCGGCTGGGCTCAGCTGGCCTCCTCCAGTGTGCAGGAGTGCATGGACCTGGGCGCGGTTGCCCACCTTGCCGCCATCAAGGGACATCTGCCGGTACAGCACTTCTTTGATGGCTTCCGCACCAGCCACGAGATCCAGAAGATCGAGGTTCTCGACTATGCCGATCTGGAAAAGATGGTCGACC
>CAZMXF010000283.1:0-3990 GCA_964570015.1 uncultured Oscillospiraceae bacterium
CGCCTCCTGGCTTGGGATTTCCAGGCCTTCGGTCAGCGTAGAGCTCGGCAAGCTCACCGAGCTGGGACTGATTCGAATGGACGAGGACAAAATGCTTCATCTCACGGACGAAGGCTTCGCAATTGCCGACTCGACGTACGCCAAGCATAACTATCTCAAGCGCTTTCTCCTGTCTGTCGGTGTTGACGAGGCTGTCGCCGAAAAGGAAGCGTGTTCCATGGAACACGCCCTCAGCAGTGACTCTTTTGAAAAGATCCTCGCCCGATATCCTTCCGGCGCACCTGAGACCTGACCACATCAGAAGCACACCCGATGATGAAAAACTTCCTGTTGCCCCGAGAGGCCACAGGAAGTTTTTTTCTGTGTTTGTATCAATGTTTTTGCGCATTTTATGGTCCTTTGCGGGAATCACGTTCCCTCTGCGTTTCCAAATAGATATTTCGTTTTAACTGTTTGTTGCGACTGTTGCAGCAGCAGGACCGGCATTTTTCGGAAGCAAATGACATCTTGGTCAGTGTGCTTTATTTCAGATTTTCTTTCATTTATCCTGTATACCGTCAGGCAAAAACAGATATTTATACAGGACGATCCCGTTTCGCAAGGCTTTGGCTTAGTTCGCTTTGCAGTTGTGCTGGCTATGGGCGAACTGCTGAAGTAGAGAAACAATCCGGAAAATGAATAAATATGTGCTAATATGTTTTTGTAAACTTCCCTATTTCCCTTTTCTATGGTATAATGATAATAGGCTGCAGGAATGATATCATGGATGCAGTTCGCTGATCAGGCATGAAAAAAAGCGGGGGCAAAACGATGTAACAGCTGAAGGACAGGCCCTGCAGACCAGACGCTGACTGTGACCGGTACTGCGAGCGCTGCGGATGGAATCCCGGTGTCGCAAAGAAACGGTTCCAGAGAATGAAACCTGCTGAAAGTGGTTGAAATACCAAGAATTACATAGATAAGAATTACATAGATAATGAAAGCAAAGTTAATCATAGCCGTTGCTGTAATAATAACCGTTATCACGGCAATGGACTTCGGAATAGCAAATGCCGAAGAGACAGAATACGTCTATACTGAATATCCGCTTGAACGGAATGGACTGGCTTTGCATCTTGACTGTGTTCAAGTGCCTGACCGTTCCCCTTCCGGTAATATCCTCTTGGTTCATGGTTCCTCGTATTCTTCCCACGAGTTTGATATCGATTACCAGGACTACAGTCTTGTGAGAAGACTTGCCATGGAGGGTTACGCCGTCTGGCGAATTGATATAGCCGGATACGGGCAGTCAGACCCAGTGGCGGACGGTTTTCTTCCTGACACGGGGTATGCCGCTGAGGATATCAATGCCGCAGTGGAAGAAATAGTCCGCGTCAGCGGGCAGGACAAGATCGATGTCTTGGGATGGAGCTGGGGCACTATGACTGCCGGCCTGTTTGCTGTGCGGCATCCTGAGCATCTTGGAAAACTCATTCTGTATGCTCCGATTGTATCCGGATTAGGGCAGAGGACCTTGGGCGATGCCTTTAGTCACAATACATGGCCAGGAGCGGCAGAAGATTTCCAGACAAAAGAAGACGGTTCTTTCAATCTGGATATTACAGATCCGATTCTTATTGAGATGTTCTGCTCGAGCTGCTGGCATTATGATGGGGATTCCAGTCCAAACGGATGGAGTAAGGATGCTTTCGTCGACAGTGATACCCGTCTGATTGATCTGGATCGAATAGCCGTTCCTACCCTTCTCATCTACGGAGATAGAGATCCTAATCTGAACTACGGTATGCTGGACATTGCAGCAGAATCCCTGCCCGTGGGGTCAGAGGTTCAGATTATTCCGGGCGGCTCGCATATTCTGATGTATGAAAAGAACTGTTACAGGGATTTTCAGAACAGGATTCTTTCATTCCTGGAGAAATAGAAATGAAGTACAAACATACAAACCGGCCAGGATTTCTTCTCGGACTCATAGACTTTTTCACTGCCGGTCTGTTCTTCCTGTTCTACATGCCCCGCGGTCTGCAGGATGAGCTTGAAAGCGTTCTGGGGCATAAAGTCATGCCATACTGGAAAGCATACCTCCTTGGCATACCGACGCTGTTCATCTATCCTTTGATCTGGATGGGAAGGATTGCGGATGAACTGAAGAATATAGCGGTGAGTTTAGGACTCTCAGGTCCATACACTTCATTCCGGCACATGTTCGACTGGAATGTGTTCGGACTGATCCTGATGGGCCCTGCTGTGGCCACAGAGCGCTTCTTCAAAACACTTAATCAGATAGAGAAAAAACTGAACCGGCAGGAATATGAGCAAAAATTCTTACTGCCAAGTAAATGAAACAAGTATCAATTAAAACATGAAAGGATGACACAAAATGCGTTACAAAATTCAGGGAGAGAACATGCCCGTTGTACTCTGCGCACTGGAAGATGGTGAATCCATGATCTGCGAAGCCGGGGCAATGAGCTGGATGAGTGCGAACATGCAGATGGAAACCAAAGGCGGTGGGGTCGGGAAACTATTTGGCCGCATGATTTCCGGAGAAACAATGTTTCAGAATGTCTACACTCCACATGGAGGTTCCGGTCTGATTGCCTTTACCTCAAGTTTCCCAGGAGAAATAGTGGCCGTGGACATTACACCGGATAAACCGATTATCATCCAGAAGAAAGCATTTCTCGCATCCACTCCCGGCATCCAGAGAGAGGTCTTCTTCCAGAAGAAAATCGGAACAGGGCTCTTCGGCGGTGAAGGTTTTGTCATGCAGAAGATTAGCGGTAACGGTACGGTTTTCCTGGAGATCGACGGGTCTACTATAAATTACAGTCTCAAACCCGGTGAGCAGATGATCATTTCAACGGGGCATCTTGCAATGATGGATAGTTCCGTTAAGATGGATGTTCAGGCGGTCAAGGGTGTAAAGAATGCTCTTTTTGGAGGAGAAAGCTTCTTCAACACAGTCGTCACAGGACCAGGGACGATTACTGTTCAAACGATGCCGATATCAAGTTTTGTCGCAGCAATTGCGGAAATGCTTCCGGTAGGCGGAAATAAAAATTAATAATGAGAAAAGGATCGCGGATGCGGTCCTTTTCTCCAGACCTAAAGCTTTTTTCTGTTTATTCTTTCCTGCATTCCGATTTTCTCTGTCTCGCTCCGTGCTAAAAAAGACAGCGCCGATCATCACGATCCGGAACTGCCTTTTTGTTGAAGTGATCTGACTATTATTCCCGCACGAATTCAATGCTGTCGTCGGTCATGCTCGCGATCCGCGCGAGGGATTCCACCCGCATGCCTTCCCGGCGCATCTCATCTCCGCCGCCCTGGAAAGCCTTCTCGATGGCGATTCCTGCACCAACTACCGTGCCGCCCGCCTGCTCTACCAGAGTCTTGAGTCCCTTGAGTGCGGCGCCCGTGGCCAGGAAGTCGTCGATGATCAGGACCTTGTCCTCCGGTCCCAGATACTGTTTGGACACGACAACCGTATTCGTATTCCCGTGGGTGAAGGATTCGATCTCCACCGACCAGACATCGTCAGAGATGTTCTTCGTCTTGCTCTTTTTTGCGAATACCAGCGGGCAGCCGAGCACATAGGCCGTCATGCAGGCCATGGCGATTCCCGATGCTTCGATGGTCAGGACCTTGTTGATCTCCGTTCCCTCATAAAGCCGCTTCAGTTCTACCGCCATGTCATAGCTCAGCTGCGGATCGATCCGATGGTTCAGGAATCCGTCGACCTTCAGGATCCCGCCCGGACGGATCTCCCCTTCTGTCAGAATGCGTTTCTCCAGTGCTTCCATGTGTTCCCCCTCCTTTTCAGCAGATAAAACCGAAAAAGTCCGTCGCGGTTTTTCGATGTTTTTCCATCCCCGCCCTCCGGGCGGGGATGCTGTTTCTTCTCTCAGAAACCGAAAAAGCCCGTCGCGGATCAACTACGACAGGCTTTATCGGGTAATGTTCAATTACACAGCGCGGGTGACCTTTCCG
>CAZMXF010000284.1:0-3973 GCA_964570015.1 uncultured Oscillospiraceae bacterium
ACGGATGTCCGGGTGGGGATCATCTGCCTGATCGTATGCTTTGAGGCGGCGAGACGGACCAGCGGGAACCTTGCCGTCATCGCCCTGGTGTTCCTGTCCTACTTTGCGCTGTGGGGACGTTATATCCCGGGTACCTTCGGTACGGCGGCCTTCACGCTGAAGCGGGTCGTCAAGTCGCTGGTCTGGGATACGATCGGCATCCTCGGCACCGGCAGTGGCGTCTCGGCGACGTATATCTTCATCTTTATTCTGTTCGGGTCGTTTCTGAAGTACAGCGGCTTTTCGCAGTTTATCAACGATATCTCCCTGACTCTGGTGGGGCGGTCTCCCGGAGGCCCGGCAAAGGTTTCGGTGATCGCGTCGGCCCTGATGGGAATGATCAACGGCTCTGCCATTGCGAATGTCGCGACGACCGGGACCATCACCATCCCGCTGATGAAGAAAACCGGGTATCAGAAGGACTTCGCCGGGGCGGTTGAGGCGGTGGCCTCCACGGGCGGACAGTTCACCCCGCCGATCATGGGAGCGGTGGGCTTCGTAATGGCGGAATTTATGTCCGTCAGCTATACAAAGGTCATGCTGGCGGCCGCAATCCCCGCGTTCCTGTACTATCTGAGCCTGCTCTGGTCGGTCCATCTGGAGGCAAAGCGCCTCGGCCTTTCCGGGCTCTCACCGGAGAACATTCCCAAAGCGGCGGCCGTCCTGAAGGAAAGAGGGCATCTGCTCCTGCCATTGCTCCTGCTGCTGGGGATGATGTTTGCCGGATATACCCCGCTCTACGCGGCGATCCTGGCCCTCTTTGTCACGGTCCCGGTCTCCTGGCTCCGGAAGGAAACACGCATGACCCCGCGGATCATTCTGCAGGCGGTGACGGAAGGAGCGCGCGGCGCAATCGGTGTCGGCGTGAGCTGCGTCATCATCGGCGTCATCATCGGTTCGGTGAACATGACCGGACTTGGCGTCAACTTCGGAAACCTGATTCTCAAAGTCGTGGGAGAAGGCCAGCTGTTTTTGGGCGGTCTGATGGTCATGGTTATGTCGATCATCCTCGGGATGGGGGTGCCGGGTGTGGCGGCTTATGTAATCGTGTACGCGGTGGCCGTCCCGGTGCTGCGTGGAGTGGGTGCAACCGAAATGGCGGCAAACATGTTCTGCCTGATCTATGCCTGCCTCAGCAACATCACGCCTCCGGTCGCCATGAGTTCTTATGTTGCCAGCGGAATTGCCGAAAGCGATATGACCAGAACCAGCCTGATCGCGATCAAGCTGGGGATTGCCGGGTTTATCGTTCCCTTTTTCTTCCTTGATAATCCGGTGTTGCTCTACGGCAGTACCGAAGGAGTCGCAGCGGGAACGACGCTCTACGCCTTCCTGACAGCTTGCGTCGGGGCCCTGGCACTCTCCTCGGGACTGGCAGGCCTGCCCATCGGGGGAGAATCCGGAGGAGTGAAGGCGCTGCGGCTCTTTGGCCGCGCCCTGCTGGTAACAGCCGGGATCCTGTTTGTAAGTCCCAGCCTGGCGACCGATGCGGCCGCAGCCGGACTGATTGCGGTGCAGGCTCTTCTGGAGAGGGTTTTTCTCCGGAGAGAAGCTCCGGGGGCTCCGGTCTGAAAAAGGATGAAACGCCGAAAGCGTTGATTCATATTCCGTACCATACAGAAGAAAGGAAAGAACACAAAATGAAGAAACTGTTTGCTCTGATGCTGTGTGCAGTGATGCTGTGTGCAGCGATTCCCGCCAGTGCAAGTGCCGCCACCGACATCAACTTCGTCACGGCCGGTACATCCGGGACTTTCTATGCCATCAGCGTGGAGGTCGCGAAACTCTGGAACGAGAATATCGAAGGAATGCGCGCCGTGGCGACGCCCTCCGGCGGCGGTGTGGATAATCTGAACCAGGCCAAAGACGGCGAGGCACAGATCGGGATTGCGAATGCGAATCTGGTCTATCAGTCCATGATGGGCACGGATGCCTTCGATGGTGACGCGAACCCGGATATCAAGATTTTCGCCGGTCTCTATTATAATCCGAATCAGGTTGTTGTGACAGATGCCAGCGGCGTCGAGACGATCGCGGATCTCAAGGGAAAGCATTTCTCGGTTGGTGCGGCAGGTTCCACCACCATCGACGAAGCAGTTCACCATCTGGCTACGGCAGACCTGACGCTGGATGACATGAAGACAGAGTATATGGACGTCGCATCCTCGGCCGATGCCATTCAGAACAAACAGCTGGACGGCGCCTGGATCATGGCAGGGGCACCCAACGCAGGTGTGACGCAGATCCTGACCAGCAGCGACGCGCACCTCCTGGCCATCCCGGAAGAGACCGTAGAGGCTCTGACGGAGGATTATCCCTGGTATGCCGCCTATACGATTCCGGCCGGGACCTATGCCGGTCAGGACGAGGATGTCCCCACCTCGGCAGTAAAACTCACGCTCTTCCTCACTGCGGATGTGGACGAAGAGACAGCCTACCAGATGGCAAAGGTCTTCTGGGAAAACTGGGACAGCCTGACGGAGAACTTCGCTGCACTGAAAGCTGCCGATCCGGAAAAAGCCTGTGAGGATCTGGCCGGCGTTCCGCTTCATCCCGGTGCCGAGCGCTACTACCGTGAGATCGGCTTGATCGAGTGATCAGAAATACTCTGACGGAATCGGAGAGTTGTATAAATTATACAAAAATTTCGTGAAAATTTGTGCAAGTTGCACATTGCTTTTCTTCTTTTTTGGACTATAATGCGCACCGTCGCAAGACAAGAAAGAAGGAAACAACGATGAGCAAAAAAACCAACAGAACATTCAAGCAGATCATCCATGACTTTTTTGAAGACGGCGCTCTTGCATTCGCCATGTCTTATGCTGTCACCAGAGGTGACATGAAGTCCGTCAGAATGTTTGAGGATAAGCTTCGCTGAGCGAGGCTCCTGCACCTAAAATTCAGCCCGCAGAACACGGTTTGTTCCGTGCCCTGCGGGCTTTTTCTGTTCCGCTGCCGTGAAGAAGGCGTCACTTTGTCCGTTTGATCACCAGCATGGTGAGATCGTCAAACTGCGGGGCATCGCCTACAAAGGTACTGATTGCGCTTTCAACATGTTCAATCAGTTCCTCCGGGGTACCGCCAGGATCTCTGTTGAGGGCCTCCAGGACGCCGTCCGTTCCGAGGAGTTCTTCTGCGCGGTTCGTTGCTTCCGGGGCGCCGTCCGTATAAAGAAACAGAGTGTCTCCGACATCCAGCTGCAGCTCATATTCTCTGTAGACGGCGGACTCATACCCCCCTACGATCATACTATGGAGATCCTTGTACAGTTCAAAACGTCCGCCCGTCTTCCGAATCATGGGATACTCATGCCCGGCGTTTACAGCTGTAATACGTCCGGTCGGGATTTCATAAAAACCGAGCCAGACGGTTACGAACATGGTGTTTTCTTCGTTCTCCAGCACGTTCAGGTTGGTACGAGTCATAATTTCAGAAGGGGAAAGGCCGGACTGGGCATAGTTCTTGATCATGTTTTTTGCCATCATCATGAACAGCGCAGCGGGAATTCCTTTGCCGGAGACATCTGCAATCACGAGCGCAAGGTGCGATTCATCCAAAACGAAGAAATCATAGAAATCCCCGCCGACCTCTCTTGCGGGAGACATGGATGCAGAGAGGGCAAAGGCATCACTTTCCGGAAAATGCCGCTGCAGAATCGCCTGCTGTATTTTACTGGCCAATTTCAATTCGGTCTCTACCCGCTCACGTTCCTGCGCCAGCTGAATATTCTCCTGAGTGTAGCGGTCAATCTCGGAAACCATCTGTGACAGGTTGTCTGACAGAACACCGATTTCGTTCCGTTCCTGTATACGATCCAGGTCTCTGGCGACGTCCTCCATATTTCTGGTCCGGATATAGTGATTGATACTTTGCTGAATACGGGTGACCGGTGCAATCGCCCTTTTATAAAGAATCAGCAGGATGGAAAAGAGAG
>CAZMXF010000285.1:0-3970 GCA_964570015.1 uncultured Oscillospiraceae bacterium
GACCGACAAAGCTCAGCGCTTTGCCGTGAGAGTTTTCCACTGCCGCGGACCAGGACGTTCCGGTATAATCGCCGTAGCTCCGTCCGCGGAAGTAGAGGCTGCCGTCCGTGCTCGCCGTGACCCGAAATGCTTCATCATCCAAAGCGGAGGCATCGAAGTTCGCGGTCAGGTCAAGATCGTCCCTGCCCTGATCCCAGCCGCTTGGGGCGCGCTGCTGTACCGGCTTCTGCGTCGGGAGCGGCCGGAAGGAGTTGTTAAACGACTCCTGCAAGTCACTATCGTCGCTCATCCAGTCTGCCAGCGCATTGCCGAGCTTGTCGAAACGCTGGGAGAGATCGATGTCACGCTCGGTCGGCTCGTAGTTATCGGGATTATAGAGCAGGAGCAGCGCGCCCAGAACCAGCAGACATGGGATCAGTCCAAGAAACAGAGATTTTCCGGCTCCGTCTTCGAAGCGGAACACATCTCCACCCAGCTGCAGTCCGGTCAAAGAGAGCAGAAATCCAAGAACCGGCAAAACCTTCGGAGTGCCGTTTACAGCGATGCAAAGAGCGAAAAGAGGCACGATTGCCAGTACAACCAGCGATACCCGGAAACTTCCGGAGCAGAGGGCGGTAGAGACGAATGCTGCCAGAATAAAGAATACAAACATCAGCACTACCATGTGGTTTCCGGTAAGCCCCTCCGGAGACGCGGCTGCGGCGGTGGCGGAATAGTGGCCATAATAGACGGCGCTAATGCGTTCCAGCAGATCCTGAGCTTCCTGAACAAGGTCAACGCTGCGATTCTGATAGAGATACCAGAGCACAGCGGCACTGAAAGGCAGCCCAATCAGTGCGCCGAAGCGAAAAGACTCTGCGATCCAGAGCAACAGACATAAAAGAGCCAGCCAAAAGAAGGCTTCGGGAGGAAGCACCAGAGCGAAACTGTCCCGTATCAGTGCACAGAGACTGAGCATGCTCAACTCCAGAATCACGAGGTTTGCGAAACGGTTGAGGTGACGGTTCATTGCCAGCGTACCTCCCCGGCTGAGATCGTAAAGATACAGCGCGCCCCGCCGGCATCAAAACCGCAGGGTTCCCGGAGTGGCCATGAGAGAATCGAGGCGATGGCGTCGTCTGTTTCCTCTTCGTTTCCGACCGAATACAGACTGTCTGCAACGATCACATGTGGCTCATCGAGCTCCACCAGCTTTCGGGACAGCCAGCGGAGAACTTCCAGACCGCGGTCTCCTTCTCCCACGCGGGAGAGGACAATGAAGATGGTGCTGTTCTCGGGAATCAGCGGCTCCCGGACAATGGGCTCGTCCATTTTGGAACTGAGCTTCCAGTGAATGCTGTTGGCAGTGTCGCCCGGGCGATACTGGCGCAGATCGTGGTCTTCTGCAAAGCCACCGCCGTATTTCGGCTTAAGGATGGTGCCGGCCTTCAGTGCCGCTTCAAAATTCACCGGTTCGTCTCCTTCTGCAGCCTGAGGCATCACCGTGCAGGAGGCAACGGAACTGCCTTTTCTGCGGATGGCGAAGATCCCAAGAGCGTCCCGGCATTCAAATCGAAGCACGCGGCACTCGAGTTCTCCGCAGAGCGAAGTGTTCAGCGGCAGCTGACTCTGGCTGTTCTCCAGATTCCGAAAGATATAGTTCAGTCTGGAACGCTCTCCGGTATAACGGTTGTAAATCTCCAGATGGAGCGTGATCGAATGCACCGGAAGGAGCCTCTGGTTGACAAAATCGACAGTAAGCTTTGCAGGACTGCCGCGTATGACCCGCTTCGGGGTCAGCAGCGTGATCTTCAATCCCATCATGGAAGGCAGCGAGAGCAGCAGAATAACCAGCGGCAAAAGAACCGCCGTAGCAAACACATAAGGCCCCAGCCAGCCGACGTAGCTGGCACGGAAAAGCCAGGCGCCGCCTACGAGCAGCAGGTAACCGATCAGATGCAGGATCGGCATTATGAAATCCGCGGTGCCGGAACCGATGAGAAGAGCTCCTGGAGAGCGGCCTTCTTGGCGGCGGCGTCCGGCATCTCCTGCGACCAGATCAGACGGTGCTCGATGCAGTCGGAGAAAACAAAACGAATGTCCTTCGGCAGAACATAATCCCGGCCCTGAATCCAGGCAGTGGCTTTGCTCAGAGCGGTCAGCGCAAGCGAAGCACGAGGGCTGGCCCCCTGGATAATCCGACCGTCATTGCGGGTGATGTCACAAAGACGCACGATGTAGTCGATGATCTCATCCTTCACATAGACCTGATCCGCTTCCTTACGGATCCGCATCAATTCGTCCCGGCTTACGACCTCCTGAACGGTTTCCGTGCTCACACCCTTCTGCTTGCGACGGATCATTTCGATCTCATCGTCGTGAGATGGGTATCCCATGGAAAGACGCAGCATGAAGCGATCCATCTGCGAATCGGGAAGCATCTGGGTTCCCTTGGCTCCGGTAGGATTCTGCGTGGCGATGACGATGAAGGGTTTCGGGACGGGATAGGTGTGGTTGTCGACGGTGACGATGCCTTCTTCCATGGCCTGCAGCAGCGCAGACTGCGTTCGGCTGGTGGCTCGGTTGAGCTCATCTGCGAGGAAAAGATTGCAGAGGACGGCGCCCTTCTGATAATTCATCTTACCGGTCTCTTTGTCATAGATCGAGAAGCCCGTGATGTCAGAGGGCAGAACGTCCGGTGTAAACTGGACACGGTTATAATCCAGGCCGAGGGCCTTGGAAACGGAGATCGCCATGGTGGTTTTCCCGACACCGGGAATATCCTCCATGAGAATATGTCCTCCGGCGATGACAGCCAGAAGAATCTTGATCAGAGACTCATCTTTTCCGACGATGACCTTGCTGACCTCGCGGATAATCAGACGCGCGTTGCCGATGGAATTGATATCATTCATGAAGTTGCTCCTGAAGATGCAGATATACTTTAATAAAAAAGCAAATTATTATAACACGCTTTTACCAAGCGGGCAAGTAGTATTTCGGCAACTGAGATTTTCCCCTTGTGTTCCGACTGGATTGATGATAAAATACATTGTTTCAAGATGATGCGGGGAGGCGAGCTTAGTGGACGAATCTGTTCAGGAGACTGTTCAAAACGAAGCGATGGACTATGAAGCGCTTCAGGAACAGCGCAATGACGAACTGACCGCTCTTCTGGATAACCGCAGCATGCGTACGCTTAAGCAGCGGATGGAGGAGATGAACGAATTCGACGTAGCCGAGTTCCTCTCCGGAATCGAAGACAACCGAATGCCGATGGTGTTCCGTCTGCTCTCAAAAGAGACAGCCGCAGATGTTTTTGCCAATTTCGATGTGCCGGATCAGGAGCGTATTATCAATTCCATGACCGACTCGGAACTGGCTGGAATCATCGAAGAACTGTATGTAGACGACGCGGTGGACTTGATGGAGGAGCTCCCGGCCAATGTGGTCAAGCGTGTGATGCGTACCGCCACGCCGCAGACCCGGGCACTGATCAACCAGTACCTCCACTACCCGGAAGATTCGGCCGGAAGCATCATGACCTCCGAATTCGTGGATCTGAAGAAATACATGAGCGTGAAGGAATCCTTTGCCCGGATTCGAAGGATCGGCGAGGACAAGGAGACCATCTACATCTGCTTTGTCATCTCTGCAGACCGGAAGCTGGAAGGCATCGTCACAGTAAAAGACCTGCTTCTGGCCGATGACGACGCGATCGTCGGAGACCTGATGGACCGCAACGTCATCTTCGCCACCACGACGGAGGACCAGGAGAGTGTTTCCGAGAAGTTCTCGGACTACGACCTGATGGCACTCCCGGTAGTGGATACTGAAGGCCGCCTGGTGGGTATTGTCACGGTCGACGACGTCATCGATGTCATGGAACAGGAGACTACGGAAGACTTCGAACTCATGGCCGCTATGACGCCTTCAGACAAGCCCTATTCCCGCAGCAGCATCCTTGAAATCTGGAAGAACCGCATCCCCT
>CAZMXF010000286.1:0-3965 GCA_964570015.1 uncultured Oscillospiraceae bacterium
TTGACGATGTGATCGGCCAGGAGCACATCACCGAAACCCTCAAGACCCAGGTCCGCACGGGGCATCTCTCTCATGCCTATATTTTTATCGGCACGCGAGGAACCGGCAAGACCACCTGTGCGAGAATTCTGGCCAAGGCGGTCAACTGTGAGAACCCGGTGAACGGCAACCCCTGCAACAATTGCCGTTTCTGCAGGGGGATTGACGACGGAAGCATTCTGGACATCGTGGAACTGGACGCGGCGTCGAATACCGGCGTAGACAACGTCCGGGATCTTCGGGAGGAAGCGGTGTTTTCTCCGGCTGTTGCCAAAAAGCGTGTGTACATCATCGACGAAGTTCATATGCTCTCGCTGGCGGCATTCAACGCGCTTCTGAAGATTATCGAGGAGCCGCCTGCACACCTGATGTTTATTCTCGCCACGACAGAACTGCAGAAGGTTCCCGCAACGATCCTCTCACGCTGCCAGCGGCACAGCTTCCGTCGAATCCCGACGGACCGTCTTTCTGCGTATCTCCGTGAAATCGCCGGACGTGAAAAGCTCCAGCTGGATGATGCTGCTTCGCTGCAGATTGCGCGGCTCGCCGAAGGCGGCGTCCGTGATGCGCTGAGCATTCTCGACCAGTGTTCTTCCCAGGGACACATCACGACCGAAACCGTGTTCGACGCGATGGGCCTGGCTGGAAACCTGAATCTGGTTCAGCTGCTCAAGGCAGTGCTCCGACATGACAGCACAAAAGCCCTGACTCTTTTCCAGAAGATCTGGCTGGACGGAAAGGAACCTGCGTCTTTCCTGGGAGAACTGAACGGTCTGATCCGCGATATTCTGATCGTCAAGGCGGCTCCCGCGGGAGCGGGAGAGCTGATCTCGGGAAACTACGAGCGGGATGTCCTGGACGGTTTTGCTTCGTCCATGACGAAAGAGGAGCTCCTGTACTGTGCGGATACCGTCCAGGAGGCATTGATTCGGATCCGACAGGTACGCAATCCGCGTATTGCTGCCGAAATCTGTATTGTGAGCCTCTGCGACAGCAGAACCGCCGAGAGCGTGCTTTCTCTCCGGGCGCGGATATCACGTCTGGAGGAGACAATCCGCAGCGGTGTCTCGCTTGCTCCGGGACAGGCAGGCGTCACTCTGCCGGACCGTGAGGAAGCCGAGACAGAGGAAAGCTTTGAAGAATTTCTGGACGACGAACCGGAACCGCACGATTCTCCTCCGAAAGAAACGAGACACTTTGAACCGGAAGCGCCTCCGGTGCATCCGTATGAACCGGGCGGGACGCCGACACCGGAGAATCCTCCGCCGCGTTTTGTACCGTCCCCTGTTACCGCGGCAGAATTGAACAAAGCCGAGATGACGGGGAAACCGGATGAGCCGGTCCAAAACCGAAATACGGGCGGAACAGCTGCAGACCGCGGAAATACCGCTGAGCTGGAGAAGACGATCCTGAAACAGGCCCGTGAGAAGCTGCCCATCGAGCTGCGTTTCTCCGTGGAAGATCCGGCAAAGTTCAGGCTTTCGATTCAAAACCGAGACGTGAACCTGGAGGCCGTACCGGGCTTCCTGCTGGACCGGCTGAAGAAGCCGGAAGTGCGGGCGGTGTTTGCCGCAGCGGCAGAAAACGTTCTCGGACACCCTGTGGCGGTAAAGCTCTCGGAACTCTCCCGGGACCAGCGTTCGGTGAGAGATCTCAACGAACTGAAACAATTTAAGGAAGTAACATTTTTATCCTGATCCATTCAATTAATAAACAGCCGCACAGCGCGGCAGGGAGGTAAACAGATATGGCAAAAGGCGGTTTCCGCGGCGGTATGCCCGGCAGTCAGGCAAACATGATGAGACAGGCTCAGAAGATGCAGCAGGAATTCATGAAAATGCAGCAGGAGCTTGAGTCTACGGACTTTGAATTCACGGCCGGCGGCGGTGCGGTGAAAGCAGTGATTACGGGAACCCGTGAGTTCAAAGAAATTACGATTGACCCGGAAGTTGTGGACCCGGAAGATGTCGAAATGCTGCAGGATCTGATTCTCACCGCGGTCAACGGCGCACTCAAAGCTGCGGATGACAAGACCAGTGAGTCTATGGCAAAACTTCAGGGCGGGCTCGGCGGATTCCCCGGGATGTTCTGATTTATGGACCCCGCGAATCACAGAGATCATACAAAACGAGGCAGACGGCTGTAATGTTCGGCCGTCTGCCTCATGTTATCGTGTCGATTCGGGAGAAGCAAAGACAAAATTGATACAAATGTTCTGTTACGGGGCCTGCTCCTCCGGGGGCAATGCAAATTTAACGAAAACCAGACCGTCCTCGACGCGCTTGACAGAGCCTTCCGCAGGATAAACGGGCATGCGGTCCCAGTCCCTGTCTGTGATCTCGTGCCTGGCATCCTTAAAGTCTGCGACGTTCATTTCCGCGCCGATGTAGCGGCTGATGAAATCAGCTTCGGTGTAGCCGGTCAGAAGCTGAGACTGGATGCCCATGAGATCGTGCTCGGATTCTTCTTCGCTTCCGAATTCCGGGGCAAAGTGCAGTGCGTCTCCGGCGGTAGGGAAGAGAATAACCTTATCTTCCGGCCGGTATCCGGGCAGGGAGCGGATCTGTGTCACGAGAGAAGTGGCCAGCGCATAGGCGTTTTCATATTCCAGGAAGAGCTTCAGATAGCAGCGGTTGGCGAAGCAGATGTTGATCCCCAGAATGACGGCGAGCGCCGTATAGAGAAGATCGCGGGAAAGACAAAGCACCGGCTTCGGGAACTGCTCAACGGCCAGAATTGTCAGCAGGTACAAAGTGAAATAGGAATAGAGCACCAGCGTGTGGATGGTGTTCCAATAGAACGCCATGTAGAGGCAGCAGATGCACAGCGGCAGGATGATCAGGCAGAAAAGCAGCAGGAGAGAATTCGGAAGATTCTTCGCCCGGACCTGGCTGATTACGATCCCGATGGCGGCAAGCCCCAGACAGAAAAAGTGGATGATCCGGGAGGCCTTGGAAACGACGATCATGTTATACCGGGAAGTGAGGTTGAAGAAAAAGAACCGGTAGGCCTCCAGAATACTTCCGGGGAAAGCAGGCGCCATTTCCTTGGCCTCGTTGGAATACTGATTGACCGAATCGCTGAAGAGCGCCAGCGAAAGCGTGATCGTGAGCCGATAGACTTCAAATCCCACCACGAGGATCGCGACAAACAGCAGACCGCGCTTCAAAACGGGAAGAGCCCTGTTTTCGCCTCCGCAGGTCAGCAGTTCCTGGATCAGCAGAAGGATCATCAGGCTTGCGGTAATGGCGAGATAGGCCTGGTAGATGCTCAGCATCAGCGTAAACAGCAGCGCGGAGACAAGCCAGTGCCGCCAGTTGCCCTTTGCGGCTTCCCGGACGGCAAGGACACAGAGCAGAAACGCCACGGCATAAGAACTGCTGGTGTACATGTAGCAGAAGGTGCCGACCTGGGAGGGGAAGCTGATGATCAGTGCCGAGAGCAGGATCTGGCCGAGGCGGCTTTTCAGCTGAAAGAGCTCAACAATGATGCAGATCGAAACGGAGAGGAGTAGCAGACTGGTAATCCCGTGCAGCCAGGGCATCGAAAAATCCGGAATCACATACCGCAGCAGTTCCAGGCCCCAGCGCCCGGAGGAGACCGTCGCACCCTTCCCGAAGAGATAGATAACGTCGTCGTGATTGGGCAGCTTGTTCGTGATGACGAACATGTGCGTGATCAGACCGAAAATCAGCGACGAGAAAAAAGGCAGTTTGTGATCCCAGATCCAGTTCAGAAAACGGCCGGAGATCCGCTCTGTGAACGACAGATTGTTTCCCTGCATGACAGGACCTCGCTTTCCCACAGATAAGCATAAAGTAGCATACATAAAGAAAAGAAGCAAGTGCGAAAATAAAAAACAGACGCGGAGTACACGTCTGTTCTGGAGGCGCCACCCGGACTTGAACCGGGGAATCGCGGATTTG
>CAZMXF010000287.1:0-3949 GCA_964570015.1 uncultured Oscillospiraceae bacterium
TGATCGGCCTGCCGCTCTACTGCACGAAGAACCTGGAGCAGTATACCGACGGCCTGGTGGGGCGAGAGGATATGGTGACGGCGCTCGCCGCGGCCGGGAAGGAAGAAAAGCACCCGGACGACCTCGCCGCCTATAACAAAAAGATCATCGACAGTTACTGGGAGCTTGCCGGCGGGGATACACCTGCCGAGTAGGCGGACGGAGAACGGGCAGATTACGTCCCGTACAGGAGAGGAAGAGAGCGGAACATGGACTACGGAAAGCGTTCACTGGAAAAACACGCCGAATGGAAGGGAAAAATCGAGGTTACGGTCCGTGCGCCAGTGGATTCGTCCGAGGCACTGAGCCTTGCCTATACCCCCGGCGTCGCGACGCCCTGTCTGGAGATCCAGAAGGACCCGGGCAAGAGCTATGAACTGACACGGCGCTGGAACATGGTGGCGGTCGTCACCGACGGTACCGCAGTGCTCGGCCTGGGGGATATCGGCCCGGAGGCCAGCATGCCGGTCATGGAGGGAAAGTGTGCCCTCTTCAAGGCTTTCGGGGACGTGGACGCAGTGCCGATCTGCATCGACAGCAAAAACGTCGATGAGATCGTGGAGACGGTCCGCCTGATTTCCAAGTCCTTCGGCGGAGTCAACCTGGAGGATATCTCCGCCCCGCGCTGCTTTGAGATCGAAAAGCGTCTGAAAGCCTGCACGGATATTCCCATTTTTCACGACGACCAACACGGGACTGCCGTCATCACGCTGGCCGGGCTCACCAATGCCCTGAAGCTGGTGGGAAAGGAACTGGGCGAGGTGCGTATTGTCCTGAACGGAGCCGGGGCTGCGGCGACGGCCATCACGAGACTACTGATCACGGCGGGGGCCTCGGACGTGACGCTCTGTGACCGCAGCGGCGCAATCTGGAACGGAAGGACCGAGCACATGAACCCGGCCAAGCAGGAGATTGCAGAGATTACGAATCCGATGCTTCGAAAGGGGACGCTGACCGAGGTCCTGCAGGGAGCCGATGTGTTCATCGGGGTTTCCGCGCCGGGTGTGCTCACCACCGAAATGGTGGAAACCATGAACCGGGATGCCATCGTGTTTGCCTGTGCCAATCCCACACCCGAGATCTTTCCGGATGATGCCAAGGCAGGCGGTGCGGCGGTAGTTTCCACAGGACGCTCGGACTATCCCAACCAGGTCAACAACGTGCTCTGCTTCCCGGGAATTTTCCGCGGCGCACTGGACGTGCGGGCCAGTGACATCAACGACGCCATGAAGCTGGCGGCGGCGAAGGCGCTGGCTGATCTGGTCCCGGAAACTGAACTCTGTGCAGATTATATTCTCCCGAAAGCCTTTGACCCGCGGGTAAGGAATGCGGTTGCCGCGGCGACGGCACAGGCGGCGAGGGAGAGCGGTGTGGCCAGAATCTGACGCTGCGTACCGGATGCAGTGCTGCATGAAACGACTGAAAGCCAGCCGATGATCAAAAAAGAAAACAGCAAAGCTCCGACTGCCGTGCATGGCGGTCGGAGCTTTGCTGCCTGAATGATATTGGATTTTGGAACGGCCGGGAGTGCAGAGCCTACAGATGGTAATACTGCTTCAGGAACTCTGCGGTCTTTCGGATGCCTTGCTCCAGCGGAATCGGGTTCAGCGCACCGTAAGCAAGCTCATAGCGGCTGATGTCCAGGTAATTCATCGGAACGTCGACCGTGCGGGCATCCTGCCAGATGATCTCCGGCTCAATCTCCAGCTCGCGACGAATGGTGTCCAGTACCTCGCGGATGCTGGTCCCGTGGCCGCTGCCAAGATTATAAACGCGCTCAGGTGCGTCTCCGCGTACGATATTGAGAATCCCGCGCACAGCGTCGTCGATATA
Organism: uncultured Oscillospiraceae bacterium; assembly: GCA_964570015.1. Classification (GTDB taxonomy): domain Bacteria; phylum Bacillota; class Clostridia; order Oscillospirales; family Oscillospiraceae; genus Limivicinus. The sequence continues at coordinate 1,873 of CAZMXF010000287.1, forward strand.
TATGAAATCACGTATGACACTGCCGTCCCCATACACGGTGATCGGCTCGTGCTTCAGTGCCTTAAAGGTGAAGGTGGTGACGGCACCGAGAACTCCGTTGGGACGCTGATAGGGCCCATAGGGATTGGCAAGACGGATGATCCGGTAATCAAAGCCGTACATGTGATGGTAGAGAAACAGAAGCTTCTCGATGGTGAGCTTTTGGATCCCGTAAGAGGTGATGGGATCGGTGGGAGTATCCTCGCAGAGGGGACAGGCCGCAGCTTTCCCGTAAACCGTCCCGCCGGAGGAGAAGAAGACGACCTTTTTCACACCGCAGGCGGCACAGGCCTCGAAGAGCTTTGCCGAATGGACGACGTTTGCCGTCAGCTCCTGGGAAATCTGGAGGTTCGACGTGGTGGGAACCGTGGTGCTCAGCAGGTGGAATACAACGTCCTGACCGACCAGCAGATGGGTGAAGTCCGGTTCCTCGACCAGATCGCACTCCACGAAACGGACATTGGGAAGAGCCATCGCGTCCACATCTGCAAAAGAGGCGCGTCTCCGGCTCACAACGGTGATTTGGTTTTCAGGCTGTTTCGCCAGCGCCAGCGTCAGGTTGGTCCCGATAAAGCCGGCGGCTCCGAGCAGAATCATGTTCATGAAACGGCATCCTCATCACAGAGAAATCAAAGGGCTCATCCGGATCCTTCCGGACGAGCCCAATTATAACGGCTTTTCAGCTTTTTGTAAAGAGCAGGCTTACGGCCTGCAGAAGCTTACAGGGCGGCTTCGACGGCGGCGCGAACCTTGTCCATGGACATGGTGGGCTCGAAGCGGGCGACAATGTTGCCCTCGCGGTCGATGAGGAACTTGGTGAAGTTCCACTTGATGTTACCGTTGTTCTTATAATCCTTGTCCATCTTCTTGACGACACCGTTCAGAACCAGAGCGGCCGGGCCGTTGAAGCCCTCGAACTTGGTGTTGGAGGTGAGCCACTGATAGAGCGGGATGGCGTTCTCGCCGTTGACGTCGATCTTGGCATACTGGGGGAAGGTGATCCCGAAACGGCCGGTGCAGAAGGTGTGGATCTCCTCATCGGTACCGGGAGCCTGATCGGCAAACTGGTTGCAGGGGAAGTCGAGAATTTCAAAACCCTTGTCCTTGAATGCGTCGTAAATCTCCTGGAGCTCCTTATACTGGGGGGTAAAGCCGCAGCCGGTGGCGGTGTTGACAACCATAACAACCTTGCCTGCGAAATCGGAGAGCGCGACATCGGCGCCCTTGCGTGTCTTGACGGTGAAATCATACAGATTCATGTGAGTTCCTCCTGATTGTTCAATTATATTTGATAAAATATATATACACGATTATACGGAGTTTGTCAAGTCTAAAAAAGAAGAATTTTTTCAGAAAATTCGACTTGACAAATGAGGAGATAATTTATAAAATAATATTGAATCAAATATAAATGGAGAGCAATAAGGAATGGACAACACCATGACCGGCGATTATCGTGAAGTGATTAAGCTGTCGAATCAGCTGTGCTTCCCGCTTTATGCCGCGGCCCGCAAGGTGACCGCGCTCTATACGCCTTTTCTCACGAAACTGAATCTGACGTATACCCAGTATCTGGTGCTGCTGGTGCTGTGGGAGCAGGACGGAATCCCGGTGAGCGAAATCTGCCGGAAACTCCATCTGGACAATGGGACAGTCTCTCCGCTGCTGAAAAAGCTGGAGAAAGAAGGCCTGCTGGAAAAGAGCCGGTCACCGGAGGATGAGCGTGTCGTGCGGATTATCCTGACCGAGGCGGGCCGGGCCCTGCAGGAGCGTGCAAAGGACATCCCCGGCGAGGTGGGAAGCTGTGTCCGTCTCGCACCGGGCAAGGCCCTGACGCTCTACCAGCTGCTGTATGAGCTTCTGGAAGAGTAGAAAACAGTGATCAAATAAAACATATCTGCCCCGGAGCGAAAGCTCCGGGGCAGGTTCTGTGATCTGAAGGGTTGACGGCTGATTCCGGCAAGCGCTTATCTTGTAATAAGCTCGCCGTCCTGTACGTCCACGGTGATGGTGGAGCCGGCACTGATGTCGCCGCGGA
>CAZMXF010000288.1:0-3938 GCA_964570015.1 uncultured Oscillospiraceae bacterium
AGGCATCCCGTGTTTCATGCATGTTTGCGGAAACATTGTTCCGTCCATCAAAGAAATCGCTTCCACGGGGCTCACCGCCATTGATGTAGACTATATGGTCCCGATGAGTCTGGTCCGGGAACACTGCAGCCCCGGCACCTGCATCAAAGGGAACCTGAATCCCATGGATCTGCTGAACAAATCATCGGACGAAGTGTATGAAATCTGCCGGAACATCTATCAGGAAACGGCCGGCCCCATGATTCTGGGAACCGGCTGCCTTGTTGCACCGCGTACACCGAATGAGAATATTGATGCCATGGTACGGGCATCGAAATCAGTCTCTGAGCCAAAGAGTTGAATCAAGCGGGCTGATCTTTTATAGCAAATGATTACAGACAAATCACAGACTAATTTGCCGGGAGGATTTAGGTCATGACGCAGGAGGAATTATTACAGGAGATTTCTGCAAAAATTCAGGCCGGAAGAGCGAAAATTGTCAAAGAACTGGTGCAGCAGGCCATCGACGAGGGGATTCCTGCAGAGCAGATTCTTGAAGAGGGATTGCTGGCAGGTCTCAATGTCATTGGTGTAAAATTCAAGAACAATGAAGTCTTTGTACCGGAAGTCCTGATCTCAGCCCGGGCGATGAACCAGGGCGTATCGATCCTGAAGCCTTTGCTTGCGCAGAGTGAGTCCAAAGTCAGCGGCCGGGTCTGCATCGGTACCGTAAAAGGGGACCTGCACGACATCGGCAAGAACCTGGTCAGGATTATGCTGGAAGGGAAGGGCCTTGACGTCATTGACCTGGGCGTAGACGTAGCCCCGGAAACATTCATCCAGACGGCGACTGACCAGAACTGCCAGGTCATCATGTGTTCGGCACTTCTCACCACAACCATGGGGGTCATGGGGGATGTTGTGAACGCGGCCGAAAAGGCCGGAATACGCGACAGAGTAAAAATCATGGTAGGCGGTGCGCCTGTGACAGAAGCATTCTGTCACCAGATCGGCGCTGACGCCTATACGCCCGATGCCACCAGCGCAGCCGAGAAGGCGGTGGAATTCTGCAAAGAAATACTGGGATGAGAGGAGTAGAGAATGAACGGAACCCAAAGAGTACTGAAAGCCTTACATTTTGAACCGGCAGACCGCGTTGCCATTATTCCTGAACTGATCCAGCACAATCTGGATGTGGCGGGGATGCCCCACAGCCTTTATTCCAGTGATCCGGCGGTCATGACCGAAGTAATTCTGAAAGGATTAGAGGCCTATGAGACGGACGCCGTCTATGTCAGCTCCGACAACTATCTGATCGTGGAAGCGATGGGCGGCGAGGTGAAGCTCCCCTATGACGATCCGCCGGCCCTTCTTCACACAGCGGCGAGTACCATAGAGGAGGCTGTGCAGCTGAAGCCTCTGGATGTCACAAAAGGGCGAATTCCCGTGATTCTGGAAGCGACCAGGATGCTGCGGGAGAACCTGAAGGATGAGATCTTTGTCAAAACCTGTATCGATTCGGCGCCGTTCTCCGCGGCGACTGCGCTGCTGGGGCCGCAGGAATTCATGATCAACCTGTTCGACGAACCGGAGCTCTGTCACGAACTGCTGGATATCTGTCTGGAATCGGTGGTCCGCTACGGAATTGCCGCCGCGGAAGCGGGAGCACACGGCCTTGCCTTCGGCGACTCGGCCTCTGTCCTGATCAGCCGTGAGATGTACACCGAGTTTGCTCTTCCCTATGCTTCCCGGGCAATCCGCACCTTAAAGGAAAAAACCGGCTTGCCGGTCTTCTATCATGTCTGCGGCAATACAAAGCATATTCTGGATCTGATGGTGGAGACCGGCGCCGACTGTATCGAAATCGACAGTCTGGTGCCTATGGCGCTGGCCAAAGAGACCGCCAAGGGCAGATGTGCGGTAGAAGGAAATGTGAGCACCATCGAGGCCTTCTATGAAGGCACGCCGGACGATGTCCGGCGTGAGGCGTATTCCATCATTGATCTTTTCGGCAGAGACGGCGGCCTGATCCTCAGCTCTGCCTGTGAAATCCCCCGGCACACAAAGAGAGAGAATGTTCGGGCACTGACGGATGCCGCGCGGGAATATCCATACAAGTAGAGGTAGATTATGTATTATAATATGCAACAATGGATTGCATCATTGATAGACATGCCTGCCAAAAGACCACTTCCATTGCTTTCTTTTCCCTGTATACAATTGATGGGGATTACTGTTCAAGAATTGATCCAGCGAGCGGATCTTCAAGCGAAAGGAATGGCCATGGTGGCAGAGCGGGTGCCTTCTGCTGCCTCTGTCAGCCTGATGGACCTGTCTGTTGAAGCAGAAGCATTCGGTTCTACTATTCATTACAGTGAAAATGAAGTTCCTACTGTTGTGGGTGCACTGGTTGAAGATGAGGATACTGCAGAAGCATTGGCAATACCGGAAATTGGTGCAGGACGGACTTCAATATATATAGATGCTATCCGGAGAGCACAGAAATTGATCATAGACCGTCCTGTCTTTGCAGGAATAATCGGGCCTTATTCATTAGCAGGCAGACTGATGGATGTCAGTAAAACAATGATCTATTGTTTTGATGAGCCAGATATGGTTCACATGATTCTTGAAAAAAGTACCGCATTTTTAATTCAATATTGTGAGGCTTTCAAGGACGCCGGAGCCAATGGTGTCATCATGGCAGAGCCTCTTACGGGACTGTTGTCTCCTGGAATGGCAGCAGAATTTTCTCATCCTTATGTGAAACGAATTGTCGATGAAATGCAGACAGATGATTTTGCGGTGTTCTATCATAACTGCGGAAATAATGTTCCTTTTATGATCAATGACATCTATCAATTAGGTGCGTTTGGGTATCATTTCGGAGACGCTATTTCCATGATGGATGTCCTGCCACAGGCTCCTCAGCATGCGTTGGTAATGGGTAATATTAGCCCATCACAACAATTCAAAGGCGGGACTCCAGATACAATCAGGCAGGCAACAAAAGAGCTGTTGGAAACCTGCCAAACTTATTCGAACTTCTTGTTATCCAGCGGGTGCGATATTCCTCCCAGTAGTTCCTGGGCAAACATTGAAGCTTTTTTTGCAGCTGCTGAATCAGTACATACCCTGAGTCATCAATGATTATATTGCTTGGCTTGTGAGTAGTTATTCTTTTTGTGGGTTGTACAGAAGGCAGGAACTGTAGGTAAGAGTTCTCGGGCCGTAGTAATACCTGAGCCCCGCCAGGGTACAGGCTTCACTGACCAGAATGCCGCAGGCCTCCATGGAGGAGAACATCTTTTCCGGGAAGCGGCACGGTCGATCAGGATAGGTGCAGGACTCACAAACGGTGCAGCTTCCGGCGCCCAGGGGGAGACAGTCGGGCACCTGGGTCCGAACCTGTTCCACGAAGGTGAAGAAATTGGCCTTATGCCGTGCCTCCGCTTCCATCATGGACTCCGCGTCAAAATCATCCTCCAGTTCCGCTGTCGTCTGGACCAACACGCCATGGTGATAGCGATGCATACGCGCCTCGGCATCTTCCAGTGTCCCGCAGGCGGGCGGACAGCTCCAGCTCTTGTCATAGCGACGGCAGCGCCCGTCGGCGCACATCGCCCGGACTTCCGGAAGCACACGCAGTATAGACGGGTCGATTGCCCCTGCGTGTGAGAAGCCGATGTTCAAGGCAAGTTCAACCGGATCCTGCATCTGAAGATACCTCCCTGACCGGTCGCTGCGTACAGAAGCACGCAGCCCATTCACAAGCCAACTATACATGGGGAAACATGAATCTGTCAATGCCTATGGAACAAGAAATCACCATAAAAACGGCGTCTGGAATGCGAAAGCTCCCGGTACGCGAAGGGGAGACCCTGTTGGATGCCCTGCGCGCAGCAGGCGTAGCAATGTCTGCACCCTGCGGCGGCAACGGAAGCTGCGGACAGTGCCGG
>CAZMXF010000289.1:0-3925 GCA_964570015.1 uncultured Oscillospiraceae bacterium
CCTCATCATAACCGATCTGCCAGAACAGTTCCCGGAAGCTCTTGATGTCATGGGTTTCCTTCAAACCATAGAACGTGTCGAGCGCCAGGCAGAGCTCATTGTAGCTGTACTCTGCCAGTGCGTCGCTGCGGTCCCCGGTGGGGACATCGTAATAGATTTCTGCAACTTCGGTGTAGCTCCCGGCGCTGTAATCATAGAAGAGGTTGTCATTGGCAAGGAAGAGCGCCTGACCGTTGAAGACGACACCGATCAGCGAGGGGAGCAGCGTGAAGTCGTTCAGTGTCTGCAGGGGAACATAACAGCCCTCATCCTGGAAAACCATATGGATCCCGTTGGCGGCCAGATCGACGGTCATCTCATCGCCGTAGCGGTCGAAGGAAGACTTCTTGTCCCGCCAGATCAGCTCGGCATTGCCGTTTTCGTCGGTGCCCGCTTCCGAGACCAGGTCGATCAGCGCAGTGTCATTGGAGTTGTGCATGAATCCGTCGTAGTCCAGGAAAACCAGCCTGTCGTTAACAAAGTCAAAGGTCAGCGTGTAACTGTTTTCGCGTTCCAGGACGACAGCGTCGTCCTGATAATGGACATCAAGACCATAGCCCGGATCGCTGTTCATCTCGGTGTTGATAAAATAAAGCAGCTTGGCCCAGTCTGTGATCTCCACATAGGGAAGGTCGTCCACGCCGTCGATGAAGTAGAGGGGGAACTCCTGATTCAGCGTGTCATCTGCTGTTTTGCCGATATAGAACGTATAGGACTTCTCAACGATACTGTGAGCTCCGGCAGGCTGCGTCTCATCAGTCTGTGCCGGATCCGTCTGTTCAGACTGTGCCGGATCCGCCTGCTCGGCCTGTACCGGGGGCGCTTGTTCGGCCAGTGCAGGGGCTGTACAGGTCAGTAGCAGCATGAACGCCAGCAGCATGGAAAGCCATCGGGTTTTATGATTGATCCTCATCTTTTTTCCTCCTCTTTTCAAAAAGGCAGACTGCCATCTGTTGTTAAGCTACAGTATATCATAATACCACAGTAAATCCAACCAATATCCAACCGAATTCTGTTTTTTCTGATGAGATGCTGATGAAGACCGAATGACAAAGTCAGATATAATTATCTGGTGGGAATCACGGATGTGGAGTGTACTCTCATTTGGCTGGAAGTTGGTTGGATGAACACTGATATAATAATAAACATGTTATTACGAAAGGAAGTGCAGTACCGACATGGATGAAGACAAAAGAAATCCGGATGCAGCTCCGAACGGAAACGCAGTTGCGGAAGGAACTCCGATTCCGGGGGAAAAGAAGAAAGAGAAGCTGACCCGCAAGGAGAGGCGGAAACGCTGGAAAGCAGCGAAAAGAGCCAAACGGCAGGAACTCAAGGATTACTATCAGTACGCTCCCTGGCTGAAGCGGGTGTGGAACCTGTACCTGAAGGGATTTTTCAAGCGGCTGCTGAGCCTGGTAATTTTACTGTCCGTGGTCGGAATGCTGTTTGTGACCGCACCGGCGATTCTCCCGGCGATCATGGGACCGGTGATCCGGGAATACTATGACCGGGTCAAGAACCAGCCTCTGACAGAGGATCAGATCCAGGAAATCTATGAGATGTCGCCCATCGATGATGAAGACTTTGAGCGGATCGAAGCGCTGCCTTCCGTCGGTGCGGACGAAACCTGGACCATCTGCGTCTACTTCATCGGAGCAGACCTGGAGGACAGCGGAGAGAACGACCTCTCCTATGTGACTTCGGCCATGACGCGCAGGGCAAGAGAGGCCAACGCAACGGACGCGCAGGACGAAAGATTCAACCGTCTGACCCGTTTTAATGACGAGCTCGCGGAAAACGGTCTGGAACTGCCGGCCTTCTTCTATTATCCGGATGTTCCGGTGGCTTCTTCCTCTACCCCCGTGACGCAGGATGTGATCGTCTCTGACCGCCTGGGCTGTGCTTCGGCGGATATCAATGAGCTGACGTCCGGCGTCTGGTCCGACAACATCCAGATCGTCATGCAGCCCGGCGGTGCGACCCACTGGAGCAACGACATGGTGAACCCCAACCGCACACAGCGCTTCCTGTATAAGAACGGTAAGTTCACCGAAGTGTCGAATCTCGCTCTGCAGCCGGCCGCCGAGCCGGATACGCTGGCAGAATTCCTGCGCTTCTGCAAGGATGAGTATCCCGCCGACCACACCATGCTGATCCTCTGGGACCACGGCGGCGGTCCCTTCGGTTACGGTATGGACTCGATCTACGGACAAATGCTCACCCTGAAGGATATCCGCACGGCGCTGGAAAGCGTCTATCGGCCCAACAGCAGGAAGCCGGCCTTCGACATCATCGGCTTCGACGCCTGTCTGATGAGCTGCCTCGAAGTGACGAACGCGCTGGACGGTTTTGCGGATTACTACTGCCTGAGCGAAGAATCGGAACCCGGCGACGGCTGGGACTACGGCCCGTTCCTGCAGGCCATGACGGACGATCCCACCATGAATCCGGCCAAGGTCTGCCGGGAGATTGCAGACGCGTACACGGACTACTACATGATTCAGAATATCAATGTGCCGCTCTTCGCGCAGAACACGACCTTCTCCGTGATCGATGCGCACAAGGCGAGCGAGCTGTATGACGCCTACTGCGATCTGGCGGAGGCTCAGCTCAAAGACGCAGTCAAGGACATGGGCGTTCTGGCAGAGATCGGCCGCTGCGGCAGCCGTGCGACACGCTACGGATTTGACGCTTATAACGTGTTCAACACCGTCGACATCGGGAACTATGTCGACTACATGATCGACAGCTATCCGGAAGCCTGCAGCAGGATCAAGGACCTTGTGGGTGAAACGGTGCTCTATCACCGTCAGAACGGCGCGCTCTGCGACTCCACCGGTATTGCCGTTTACCTCCCCACCGAGGTCAGCACACTGCCCGGCCTGGTGTACTACCTTGATTATATCTACAACGTCAGCAACAACGACAGCGTCAGCGCCCTGTACTACTACAAGCAGGCGGGCTGCCTCAATGAAGACCTGAAGGAGTATGTTGCGACGCTGACCGATGCGGAGCCCAAAGTCCTGGACGTCACGCCGTTCACCAAGTTCAGCAAGACAGAACCGACGTTTGACGAGGACGGTTTCCTGATCCCGGTGGAAGACGAACTCCAGAATCTGATGACAGAGTATGAGCTGGAAGTCGGCCGGTACGACGAAGACAAGAACACCATCACGTACTACGGCAGGGATCAGGTCCTGTATCTCGACGGAGAAGGCAGCCTGTGCAGCAACTTTGACGGAAGCTGGATCTGTCTGAACGGAGCGCCTCTGTATGTTGATGTCGTTTCCTCCACAGCGTCGGTCATCGAGTATATGGCACATGTCTATTATGACGGCAGCGAAGCCTATCTCATGATTGCCTTCGATCGGGATACCGAAACCTTTACGCTCAACGGAATCCGCGAGGTGGAAAGCGACGACGATGCCAACTTCCTCGTAAGCACCCGCTCCATGATCGAGCCGGAGGCGGGCAAGAGCATTGTCCCGATCTATGAGGAGACAAACTACAGCACCGGTGAGACCCGGAGCGTCAACGGAAAGAAGACGGTCTTCAGCACAGGGACCAAAATCACCCGGGAGCAGCTGCCGAACGGCTACTACCTCTCCACGGCAGTGATCACCGACACGCGCGGAGACAACTACTATTCACAGGTTGTCGGTTCCACGGTTTCCGGCAAGGAAATGAAGGACTGGACACTGGACGAACGGTTCTTCGGCCGGGATTATTAATCGGATCATTAAACATTCCGCGTATAACGGCAGGGCGGCAGTCGATTTCTGTAACGGAAGTAGAAAGCCCCCTATTCTGGATAATCGATTGTTTTTAACCCCATTTTTTTGGATTAGGGGAAAAAAGACGATTTGGTTGTTTGTTGGTTGGT
>CAZMXF010000290.1:0-3893 GCA_964570015.1 uncultured Oscillospiraceae bacterium
TCAAAGGCCTTTTTATCCCCACTGAGCGTATCCAGGCAGGAATCCCAGATCTTCTGAACGCTCTCATGCATGATGTTGTAGATGACCGGGCAGACCGCTTCGCCGGTGAGCTCATGCGCAATCTTCCAGTCGGAGAGCGCGATGAACTTGCCCAGCATGTCCCCGACACCGCTGGCCGTGAGATAAGTCGGAGCCCGGGAGATGACGTCGAGATCGGCGACGACAATAAGAGGTGCCACCGCGTTCATGGTGTTTTTATAGCCGTGCCAGGTCATGGCGGCAACAGACGAGCAGTACCCATCGACGCTGGCCGCGGTCGGGAGCGCTACAAAGGGAATCCCTCTTTGAGCGGCACAGTAACGGACGGTATCGTGGATCGAACCGCTTCCGCAGGCCAGGAGGACTTCCGTATCCTCCGCCAACTGCCGCAGGACTTCGGCGGTAGAGTGCTCATCCGCATGAAGCCCTTCGGATGGGAGAACAATTTCCTGCTCTGCCCGGGGATGAGGGAAAAGGGGATTGTTCCATGTATTGCTGCCGTATACGGCACAGCGTTTTCCATGGATGTCTTCTTCGCTCAGAATCTCATCCAGATGATGCAGAACACCGGAGTCGATGATGCACGTCCGGGTGGACATCCTATGCTCTTTTCCACAGATACAGCGTCCGCCGTATTGCCTGCTGTCTATCCGCATAACAAGCTGCCTCTTTTGTTGAAAGTACACAAAATTTTTTAAGTATAGACAAATTATAAACGATCTGTTCGTCGGTGTCAACCAAAACTAAAGCAAGTCCGAAAGGAACGAAGAGACACGGGTGTAGTCGGAAACCGGACGAAACGGAATGTCAGAAACATAGACCGCCTCGTCGTTGCCTCCGTGGCCGTAATCGTCCCCGACATAGAGAATCTCATCGTGCCGATAGCCCTCATCCCGACACAGATGATCAAGGGCGTAATACTTGTTGTAGGGCAGCGGAGCCAGATCGAAGGAAGAGGAGCCACCCACAAAAACCGTGAATTCAGGGAAGAGCTTGCAAACCTCGCTATAAAAGGCCAGGCGCTTTTTCCGGTCCGGGTCGAAAGCCAGCTTGTCCCGGATATCCGCCTTCGTACCGAGAAGCGGGAAGGTCACGCAGCCGGAAGAATGGAACTCCACACCCTCACCGACAAACTCGGTGTAGCCATGCTCCTGACGCAGCCGGGAAATCCTCTCTGCGACGCTCTCCCGGTCCGGAGAAACCTGAAGGTCGAAGATCTGGCGATGGATTTGTGTGTCCGGATCATAGCGGCAGTACTGCATCCCGTAGTTGCCGATGACGTCGATGGGGTAGTTTTCAATCTGGCGCAGGATCCGGGGACAGTTGCCTGCACCGACAATCAGAACACGATAGTGCAGGCGCAGACGGTCGAGCAGCTCACGGCTTGCCGGCGGAAGCGGGGTCCGGTGCTGGGTCAGCGTACCGTCCAGATCAAATCCGATGATTTTCAGCATGAGGCTGATCCTCCTGTGGTTTTGGGGTGGTGTATCAAGGCAAAGTGTGTATTTCCCGTAACAGATCCCTGCCCGGGCGGAAGACACATCGGGCAGGGAGAAAGAATTATTTCAGGACGACATTTTCGATGCCGAGCAGCTCCTGCAGCTCAAGGATCAGCCCCTCATGCAGAAGACAGCGGGTGCCGAGCTTTTTCTTTTCCTTCTCACACCAGATGATCATGGAACCGTTGCCGGGAAACATGGTCAGAATCAGTGTGATCCGGCGGAGAATCGGATCCTGCTCCGAGGGAAGACGGATGTAAAGCTTCTGAGCCTGCGGAGCGGGAGAGGGCCGGCCGGGAAAACCCGATGAAGGAGCCGGTCCCGCACTCGAAGTTCCGGACTGCTGCGAACCGCCCGGCGTGTTCAGATCCGTGAGAGGGCGGATGGAGTCGACCATGATCTGGGCCTCCTTTTCGTCCCGAACAGAAATTTTCCCGCGGACGAGGACGGCCTGGTTGTCGACGATATAGGAACCGCAGAGGTCCAGGGCTTTCTGGAAGACGATCAGTTCAATGGTGCCGCTGTCGTCTTCCAGCTGCACATAGCACATGAGGGAGTTGTTTTTGGTGGTGCGCGTGCGATGGGAGTCAATGACGCCGGCGACGACAACAGACTGGTTGTCGGAAAAGGTCTGGGGACCTTCTTCGGAGGAAAAGTCATTCATAATTGCGCCGATGGGCACCGCACCGGTCCGGCGAACCGCGTCGCGGTACTCATCCATGGGATGGCCGCTGAGGTAGAGGCCGGTCATCTCCTTTTCCATCGCCATGCGCTCACGGGCACTGTATTCCTGAACATCCGGGATCGGGAGGCTGTCCTGCTGGCCGTTGTCCTGTGTGCCGCCCTCTTCCCAGGAGCCGAAGAGATCCATCTGGCCGGAAATGTTGTCCCGGGTCTCCCGGCTGATGCTGTCGATCATACTGCCGGCAGACGTGACCAGAGCCTTGCGCTTATAACCGAAGGAATCGAAGCCGCCCGCACGGATCAGGTTTTCGACGGCACGGCGGTTGAAATCTTTGCCGTTCATACGGCGAAGAAAGTCTTCAAAACTGCGGAAGGAACCATTTACCCGCCGCTCCGCTTCCAGCTGAGCGACAGCGCTGCGGCCGATGCCTTTGATGGCGGCCAGACCGAAGCGGATGTTTCCGCCGGACACGGAGAAGCCGGACTGAGACTCGTTCACATCAGGGGGGAGGAGGGAAAGCCCAAGATCCCGGCATTCGGCCGTGTACTCGGAGATCTTCTGCCCGTTGTCAAGCACGGAGGAAAGGAGCGCAGCCATGTATTCACCGGGATAATGTTTCTTCATATAAGCGGTGCGATAGGCCACGATGGCATAGCACACGGCGTGGGCTTTATTGAAGGCGTAGCTGGCAAAGTCCAGGATCTCGTCATAGATGCTGTTGGCGACTGCCTCGGGGACGCCGTTGGCAACCGCACCGGCAATCCCGCGCTTCGGGTCGCCGTGGACAAAAGCGACACGCTCGGCGTCGATAACGGCGTGTTTCTTCTTGCTCATGGCGCGGCGGATCATATCGGCCTGGCCAAGGGAGAAGCCTGCCAGCTGGCGGAAAATCTCGATGACCTGTTCCTGATACACGATGCAGCCGTATGTGACTTCGAGGATCGGACGGAGCAGAGGGTGCTTGTAGGTGACATGCTCGGGATGCTGGGAGCACTCGATAAAACGCGGAATACTGTCCATGGGGCCCGGACGGTAAAGGGCAACGATAGCCGTAATGTCCTCAATGCTCTTCGGGCGCAGCTGGACACAGACGCCGGTCATGCCTGCACTTTCCATCTGGAAGACACCCATGGTCTGCCCGGAGGAGAGCATCTCAAAGACGGACGGATCATCCTCCGGCACATCTTCCACACGGAAACCGGGCTCCTTCTGGCGAACCAGACGGGCGGCGTCTTCGAGGACGGTGAGGTTTCGCAGGCCGAGAAAGTCCATCTTCAGGAGGCCCAGTTCCTCGAGGGTCGTCATCTGGTACTGGCAGACGACGGACTCGTCGTTCTTTGCCAGCGGAACATACTCCTTGACGGGGCGCTCTGTGATCACGACACCGGCCGCGTGGGTCGAGGCGTGCCGGGGCATGCCCTCCAGAGCACGGGCCACGTCGATGAGGGTATGGAGCTTCTCGTTGGTGTCGTAGAATTCTTTCAAAGGCTTTGAGAGTTTCAGAGCCTCGTCCAGCGTCATGTTGAGCGCGGTGGGGACCTGCTTGGCAACAGCGTCCGTCTCAGCATAGCTGATGTTCAGGACGCGCCCCACATCGCGGATGGCGGCGCGGGCAGCCATGGTGCCGAAGGTGACAATCTGGGCGACGTGGTCTTCGCCGTAGAAACGGT
>CAZMXF010000291.1:0-3885 GCA_964570015.1 uncultured Oscillospiraceae bacterium
CTCCGTCCTGGATCAGGGAGCGCACCTTATTCTTTTTGTAATACTCCCGTCCGCGTTGAAGGATCGCAGTTGAGAAAAGATGCTGCCACTGGAGCATGTCAGTCTGCCTCCAGCTTTTTTACCAGCTCATGCAGGGCATTCGCCCGATGGCTGATGGCGTTTTTTTCCTCCGGAGACAATTCCGCCGTGGTGCAGCCGCGCTCCGGCAGGACAAACAACGGGTCATAGCCAAAGCCGTTGGTTCCCTTTCTTTCCGTTCCGATCTCTCCGTATAGATAGCCTTCTGCCGTCAGCTCCCTGCCGTCCGGAAAAACAAGCGCCATGGCGCAGGTGTAATGCGCGCTTCTGTCCGAGGCATCCGAGAGCTTCTCCAGCAGCAGATCGTTGTTTGCTTCGTCGTCCCCGTGGACCCCTGCAAAGCGTGCGGAATAAATCCCCGGGGCGCCGCCCAAGGCGTCTACACAGAGGCCGCTGTCGTCGGCCAGGGCACAGCAGCCGGAAATCTCCGCAATCTCCCGTGCCTTCTTTTCCGCATTCTGCAGAAAGGTCTCTCCGTCCTCCACGGTCTCGTGCTCGATCCCGGCTTCCCTCATGGAGAGGATTTCCCCGAAGTGGTTCCCCAGAATCGCCTTGATCTCCATCAGCTTATGGGTGTTATTGCTCGCGATAATCAGCTTCAATGTCTTGATTCCTCCGACTTTTTTCTGTCTCGTACAAATCCGGTTTTGCCTTGCGCATCCGCAGCGTATCACGCAGTCTCTTTCGGCTTCACAAAACCCGTGGCCACCCCGTGTGCCGCGATCGCCGCAAGGGCGTCGTCCATGTCTTTCTCTTTCTCGCTCATGTAGTCGGCAAATTCCTTGTCGCCGTGGACAAACACGATGCGATAATAGTACCAGTTTGCCTGTCCGCAGCACATCCTCCCTCTGGTCTCCTGAACCCGGATGAAGGCCCGGTCCATATAATCATAGGGGATGAATCTTGTCTTCAGACCGTCGCGGAAAAAGACGCCCAGCTCGCCGACGCGAAGCTTGTCAAACATCTTCGCGCTCTCAAAATCCGCATTGACCTCCGGCGTCTCCACAGCCCCGTTCACCCCTGCAAATTTCCTCTCTGCCATGGTGCTTGCCTCCTTTGGGGAAAATATCCTCAATATAATACATGGAACCAGCGCAAAAAGCAAGCAATAAGCGAGAAGAGCGCCGGGAAGACCACACCCGGAAGCTGGTAAATCTGCTTCTTGATTGTCCTTCTGTTCGATGCTATAATGAGTTGCTGAATGAACGGTCCGCCCTTTCGCGGACGGAAAGGAGCTTTTATGCATTGCACACGTAAAGTCCAAGACGACCTGATCTGGGTCGGTGCCGATGACCGCCGCCTCCCCTTCTTTGAAGGTGTTTACGGTGTTCCGGATGGCGTCAGTTACAACTCCTATCTCCTTCTCGATGAAAAAACAGTTCTGTTCGACACCTGCGACAAGGCTGTTTATGAGGTTTTCTTTGAAAATGTCGCCTATGCGCTCGGCGGCCGGAAGCTGGATTACCTGCTCATCTCCCACATGGAGCCGGATCACGCCGCTACCATTGAGAGCCTGCTCCTGCGCTACCCCGAAGCCCGCATTCTCTGCAACGCCAAGGTTAAGACCATGCTTGCCCAGTTCTTTGCGGCGGATTTTTCCGGTCGGATCGATCTGGTCAAGGAAGGCGATGTCTTTTCCTCCGGCCGGCACGAGCTGACGTTCGTCATGGCCCCGATGGTTCACTGGCCCGAGGTTATGATGACCTACGACAAGACGGATAAGATCCTGTTCACCGCCGATGCCTTTGGCACCTTCGGGGCGCTGAACGGCCGGCTCTTCAACGATGAGACGGACTTCTTCACCGAAAACCTCGGCGAGGCCCGCCGCTACTACACCAATATCGTCGGCAAATACGGGCCTCAGGTCCAGGCTGTCCTGAAGAAGGCGGCCGCTCTGGAGATCGCCACCGTCTGCCCGCTGCACGGCTTTGTCTGGCGCAGCCATTTCGGTGATTTCCTGGAGAAGTATCTGCTCTGGAGCAGCTACACCCCTGAGGAGCAGAGCGTCATGCTCGCGTACGCTTCGGTCTACGGTCACACCGAAAATGCTGCCAATATCCTCGCCGCCAAGCTGGTCGAGCGCGGTGTCCGTGTCCGGATGTATGACACTTCCGTTACCCCCGCGAGCTATATTGTCTCCGATGCCTTCCGCTGCAGCCATCTCGTCTTCGCTGCGACGACCTACAATGCCGGCGTTTTCGTCACGATGGAGAGCCTGCTCCACGATCTCGCCGCGCACAACCTGCAGAACCGCAAGGTCGCCGTCATTGAAAACGGCAGCTGGGCTCCCACCAGCGGCAAGGTCATGCGCGAGCTCATCGCTCCGATGAAGAACATCGAATTCATAGCCGACAACATCACGCTCAAGTCCGCCCTTGCCGCAGATCAGGAGGCCGCACTGGATGCGCTCGCCGATGCCATTGCCGCGGACATCAATCCCGCACCGGTTGTCAGTGAAGCCGCACCTGCGGCTGCGGAGGCCGCTCCTGCCGCTCTGGATGTAGACGGCGGCGCTTTCCACAAGTTCACCTACGGCGTCGAGGTACTCACCACCTGCGTCGACGGGAAGGACTACGGCTGCATCATCAATTCCGCCGGCCAGGCCGCTTCCGGTGATCCCAAGAAAGTAACCATCTCGGTCATCAAGAAGAATCACACCGCCGACATGATCGCAAAGTCCGGCAAGTTCGACATCTCCATTCTGACCGAGGATGCTCCTTTTGATCTCTTTAAGCGCTTTGGTTTCCAGAGCGGCCACGATACGGACAAGTTTGCCGATGTTGCCTGGACCGAGCGTACCGCAAACGGGATCCGCTACATTCCGGAGTACACGAATGCCGTCCTCGCCTGCGAAGTGATCTCCGTGGA
This sequence comes from uncultured Oscillospiraceae bacterium, assembly GCA_964570015.1. Taxonomy (GTDB): domain Bacteria; phylum Bacillota; class Clostridia; order Oscillospirales; family Oscillospiraceae; genus Limivicinus. The sequence goes on from CAZMXF010000291.1 coordinate 2,947, forward strand.
GGATCTCGATACCTCCGTCCTGTTCGTTGCCAACGTCGTCGAGGCAAAGGTGCTCTCCAAGGCCCCCTCCTGCACCTATGCCTACTACCATGCCCACATCAAGCCGAAGAAGAACCCCGCTCCCGAACAGAAGGAAAGCTGGGTTTGCCGGGTCTGCGGCTATGTCTATGAAGGAGCAGACCTGCCGGATGACTTCGTCTGCCCGCTCTGCAAGCACGGGAAGGAAGACTTTGAGCATGTGGTGCCCGTGTCCAAAAAGAAACAGAAGGGCTACGTCTGCACCATCTGCGGGCACTTTGAGCCCTGCGACGGTGAGCTCCCGGCAGATTATACCTGTCCGCTCTGCAAGCACGGCAGAGACGACTTTGAGCCTGCCGAGCAATAATCCGTGAATAATCTTCGTATTTGATAGAAGATCCCCCGCCGGTCGGCGGGGGATCTCTTTGTGTTTTATGTCAGAACATGCTGCTCTGTCTGGGCTTCGTGTTCCGAATCCGGATCAGAAGCGGACCCTGCCCTCCGCAACGGCCTTCAGATGCGCGCCGTAAGGGCTCTTTCCGTAACGCTCTGCCGCCTCCAGCAGCCGGTCCCGGCTGATCCACTTGTTGTAATAGGCGATCTCTTCCGGGGCCGAGATGGTGATGCCCTGTCGGTTTTCAATGGTCTCGACGAAATTGGATGCATCCAGGAGAGATTCAAAGGTCCCCGTATCCAGCCAGGCAAAGCCGCGGCCCAGGATCTGGACATCCAGCAGGCCGTCCTGCAGGTACATCTCGTTCAGCGTCGTGATCTCCAGCTCGCCTCTCGTGCTCGGCTTGACCTGATTGGCCCGCCGGCTCACATCCCCTGGATAGAAATAGAGTCCCGTCACGGCGTAGTTGCTTTTCGGCTCTCTGGGCTTCTCCTCGATGCTCGTGGCTCTGCCGTTTTCGTCAAAGG